>NZ_CCEJ010000006.1 GCF_000750955.1 Criblamydia sequanensis CRIB-18
ATAAAAAAAAATTTTAAATTAATAAAAAAAAAGACTAAAAATTAATTAACCCCTGATTGCTCCTAATCTCGCTTGAGGATTCATTGATCGGAAATCAACGCCCTTTAAGAAGGTTAAAATGAATGTTAAGTAGATTAGACGGTTTTTTTTATAATTACACCGGAAATGAGGTGCAGAAATTAATGCAAACGTCATTAGTTCGCTTAAGTGTCATTTTTTATTGCAAATCATCTTTTAGACCAAAATATTTTACAACTTCATCACAAATACAAAAAAAATTGCAATAATGGTTGATGCATAACATCCTCCCTTGTTTGGAAAGAGATAGTACGCTCACAGCCAATCATCCGCAATGAGTCATATCTTTTTCATTTTTGTCTTTCGGCAATGCCCCGGCATTGCCTTCAAGCAAATCTAAAAAATCTATTGACACCTTGCGGTGCTTGGCCGTGGATTAGGTGCCATCAGGGGGCTTAAGAAATGCATTTATTTAAAATTCTTATAAAAGGAGCTCCTTTATGAAAGGTTTCTTCATATTCCTCTCTTGGGTCCGAATCTATGACAATCCCTCCGCCGACACTAAGCTCTAAAATGGAATTAAAATAAGTTAAGGTTCTAATGGCAATGTTAAAATCGAAATCTCCATTCTCCGCCAGATACCCGATAGACCCTGTATAAATGCCTCGCGCTCTTTTCTCTAACTTAGCGAGTTCTTGCATCGCACTGAGTTTAGGGCACCCTGTTATAGAACCGCCCGGAAAACAGGCGCGAATAAGATCGACAGCATGAAATCGAGGGCTTGCTAAACTTTCAATCTCCGAAACAAGATGAAATACGTTTTGATAGGTTTCCAAGCACGCAATGCGTTTTGCTTGAACGCTTGCTTTCTCTGATACTTTTGAAAGGTCATTTCTTGAAAGGTCTGTGATCATTAAAAGCTCGGAAAAGTTTTTCTCGCTTTCAAGGAGCCATTTTTTATTATATTGATCTTCCTCTTCGGAGAGCCCTCTTGGCGCCGTCCCCTTTATGGGACAGGTGGAAAGCTTGCCCTTGTCATTTTTAAGCAATCTCTCGGGTGAAAATGAAAGTATGTTTAAATGGTCAAAACGAAGATAAGCTGAAAAAGGGACAGATTGAGTTAAGGATAATCTCTCAAACAAAGCGGCCGGGGAAATCTCACCTAGGTATTGGGTTCTATGAGATAAGTTTAACTGATAGACTACCCCTTCTCTAATTAACTCCTTAATGTCCTCAATTTTTTTCGTATAGTCTTTAAGGGAATCAAAACTTTGAATGCATTTTAAAGAGGCATGGCTCTTAATTGATTCAGGGGTTTTTGTTTTCCAAAAAGAGGCTTTTAGAAGACCCTCCGAGGCTTTTAAAATGGGCGGTCCCATCTTAGCTAGAATTTTCTCATCAAAATAAAAGGAAGTTTTTTTAGTCTCGATTTCAAATTTAATAAGCGCTGCAAAACGTTTAAATTGAGCCAAGGGATAGTCTGAAAGCTTTAGGCTTAAAACATAGCCCGGCTCGCTATGAGCTCCCATTTCGTAGCTGAAGTAGCCCAGCCAATCAGGGAGGCCTAAATCACCTTCCGGAGCCCCGATAAACCCTCGTATATTATCCCATGGGTTTCCGGCTTTTATTTCTTTTTTACCAAAAAGGCTTTTGAAAACCGTTTTTCTATCCGTTACCGAAATTTCTTCATAGGGAAAAAGGGCTAAGTATGAGGCTTTAGAAGAGCTATGGCCTTCGCCCGAAAAAAAAAGAGCTCCTTCATAGTGTTCTAGAAGCTCTACACTACAGAGAAACTCTTTGGAATTAATTTCAAAAGACTCTAAAACTTTTGTGTATCTGGATTTATGAGGCTTTTTCATCAGTTTGTGTGTTCATATTATGATACACGGCATCGACATCATCTAAATTTTCCAGCCATTCAATCAATCCCATATTCGCATCAAAGTTTTCATCATCACACTCAACTAAGACCTTAGGAACCATTTCAAGGGCCGCATGATCTGCTTTAAAACCTAATTTTTCAACGGCCTCTTTGACCTGGATAAACTCTTGGGGATCAGTATAGATGATAAAAACATCTTCAGCGGCTTTAAAATCCAAGGCGCCGGCTTCAATCGCGGCATTAAAAAGCTCATTTTCGATAGCATGGTTCTTTATTATGTGAATAACCCCTCTTCTATCAAAGTTATAAGCGACAGACCCCGGGCCTGCGATAGACCCTCCCTTTTTATTGGTGGCAATACGGATATCTGAGGAAATACGGTTCTTATTATCGGTCATAATATCGACAATTAAGCCCACCCCCCCATGGCCATAAAGCTCATAGCTCATTTCCACATAATCCGCTTGCTCTTCTGAGTTCGCTTTTTTAATATTACGATCTATGACCTCATTTGAAACATTGGCAGCCTTCGCTTTTTCAACAGCAAGCCTTAAGCGGCTATTAGACCTGACATCAGTTCCGCCCATCTTAACCGCGCTAATTATTTCTTTGGCAGCACGTGAGATAACTTTGCCTTTCTTGGCATCTGCTCTTTCTTTACGGTGCTTAATATTTGCCCATTTACTGTGTCCGGCCATTACTTCCTCGAAAAATAGAAGGTTTTACTAATCAATAAAAAAATGATGAGAATTTATTTTAAGCCATTCTTGGGCTTTTTTGAAATCCTTGAAAGTCTTTTCCCGTTTTTTAAATTCAGGGGTATGAACATGATTTCTGCCCGATTCATCATAATAAGAGGGGCAAACGTGGTGAAGCATTTCATGATAGATGACATATTCAATAAAATATAAGGGAATCTCCAAAGAATCTAACATTTTATGAATTTTTATTAGCTTAAGAGGTTGAAAGTAAAGACCAAAAGTAAACCTTGAGCGATTCTTTATGTACGATTTCCCATACCATGTGATCGATAAATCTAAAACGCCGCCGAAATAATAATCGTTAAGATACTCGTAGATCTCTCTTAAATCATAAACGTTCCCATCTGACACAAGCTTTGCTTTATCAAGGGTCGATGAGTAGTCAAGAGACTTTAATTTATTTTCAATATAAGCTTTAACGGTAGGCGAAACGGCGCTATTTTCTTTTCGAATGTGGCAGGAAAGCGCATCCATGATATTTTTTGGTGCTTCTAGAAAAATCCTATGCATGGAAACTTTAGTGCAGCCGGGCTCCCACTTAACGCTCAGCATGGTGGAGCGGTTATCATTAATCTTAAGCTTTATCTTCTTTTTAGAGAGTTGTTCGATTTCTTTTTGAAAAACCGCTAAAGTCATGAGTCAAAACCTATTAGGAGATATTCAATGGTTGCTATTGTAATTTGATTATGTGATTGGATTTTTAAAAATTGCCGTTCTTTTAACTTTTTATTTCCGTATCTTTAGGTCTTATTCTTTTTTCCATAAAAGTTCTTCCCGTATACGTGTGATTCAACTCTTTGATCCATTCAGTTTGACAGCCGAACTCTACGAAGCCAAAACGTTTGTAAAGGCGAATAGCCGGGTTTTCTTGATAGACTTGCAAATGGAGAAGTTCAATTTTAAATTTATCTCTAGCTAAATGAATCAGGTTATTAAGCAGTTCACTGCCGACTTTTTTCCCTCGGTAGTTGGGAGCCACTATGATCCCAAATTCACATTGATGCGCAAGTTTTCGATAAGGCTGTAAATAAAGAGTTGTTAAACCAACAGGTTTTCCTTCATGGGTCGCTGTTAAACTGGCTCTATAACGATAAAATGCAATCCATCGATTCACCGCATCTTCAACCTCAAGCTCGTCCGCCATTGGGAACCATCTTCCGACATCTTTATCCATGAGCCACTCTTTAAGATAGGGTCCGTCTTGCAATTCGGTGTATCGTATCTCGATGTTTAGCGGGGATCGAAATGAATCTTCCTCTTTTTGAGTCATAATTGACCAAATTCCTTTAAGTATGCGTTTACAAAACCATCGAGATCTCCATCCATCACAGCCTGGATGTTTCCCACTTCGTATTTGGTTCTTGTATCTTTAACAAGAGTATAGGGTTGAAAAACATAATTGCGTATCTGGCTTCCCCAAGCAATTTCTTTTTTTTCCCCACCAAGGGTTTTCAATTTACTTTCGCGGGCTTCAACTTCAAGTTCGTATAATTTTGAGCGAAGCATTTTAAAACAAGTCTCTTTGTTCTGCAACTGGCTTCTTTGCGATTGGCTTGCAACCACAATTCCTGTCGGCAAGTGAGTGATTCTCACCGCAGAGTCTGTTTTATTAACATGCTGTCCGCCAGCCCCTGAGGATCGATAAGTATCAACCCTTATGTCATCCGGCAATATCTCTATTTCAATATCATCATCAATCTCGGGCGATACATCAACCGAGGCAAAGCTTGTATGCCGCTTTGCATTGCTATCAAAAGGAGAGATTCGAACTAATCTATGCACGCCTTTTTCAGCTTTTGCATAACCGAACGCATAATTACCTTTAAACTTCAAAGTGATGCTTTTAATACCTGCAACATCGCCATCTTCGCAATCTATAACTTCAACTTCCCACTTTCTTTTAGCAGCCCACCGTTGATACATTCTGGAAAGCATTAATGCCCAATCGCAAGATTCCGTACCGCCGGCTCCCGCATTAATCGAAAGGTAGCAATTTTTATTATCGAGTTCGCCCGAAAGCATCCTTTTTAATTCGAGCTCCTCCATATCTTTTTCGATGAGCTCAATTTCCTGGAGAAGTTCTTTTATCAATGAAGGGTCGTTAATTCCATAAGCCTCAGGCAATAACTCGGTTACATCATCAATTCGCTCGGCTAACCTATCCGCCGGATCCGTCCAGGATTTAAGCGCATTTGACTCAGCGATTGTTTTTTTTGCAGATTCCGGGTCTTCCCAAAATTTAGGCTCCGACATTTTAGCATCTAATAGGACCGATTGGCTTTTTTTGTTAGCCAGGTCAAAGATACCTCCACATATGCTCAAGGCGTTGTTTTAATTCTTTCATCTTAGCTAAGTCGTCGCCCAACATGCGGTTTTTTCCTTTTTTCAATATTCATTTGAGTTAATTCCCTTAAGTTTATCATTTCCTATAAATCCAATCAAACAATTGATTCACCGTTATCCCTAAATCGCTTTCTATGAACAAAATCCCCTTTCAGACAAGTAAATGTTTTTTTAATTTTATTAAAAAAAAAGCAAAAATACCCTATGAAAAGTTTTAAGTTTCTAAAAAGATGGATTCCTGATAAAAACTATTCTCAATATTGTTTTCCTTTAAGGGATTGTATGACGCCTGAAAATTACGGCATTCAAGGCCCCGGATTCCTAGAGTCCTTATCATTGAAAGCTAGCGCTTTAAAAAATAATCTTATTGAGGGGATTTGCTGGCTTGGAAGAAAAGTAAAGCACCTATTTACAGATATTCTTTTTCCCTTTATTCAATCCCTTTGGAATAAATTTACAACAAAAGCACAAGATATGCTAGAAGCTATTAACTCACCGCTTGGGATCGGCGTCATCGCGTTCGCAGGCTTCATTCTCTCCGGGTCTTATCTTTTCAGTATCAGTATCTCCGATAGTTTCCATGATGCTAAATTTTTCTTAATTCGGCTTTCACTTAGGGTTCTTGCAGCTGCTTGCTTTATAATTGCGGGAGCTGCCGTTACAGCCGGGGCGATACTTACACTTGCTTGATAGCTATTCTATTATCTTCAAGAAAATGATAGCAATAACTCCAAGAAGGTCTATCTATTTTTTCTTTTAAAAATTTAATTTTACCGCCTTCCTCAAAAGCAGTCACCTTATAACCCTCGGGAATTTCGATGACTTGATCCCCTTTAAAGACGACATTTTTTGCTTGAAATTCTGAAAAGCCATTTAAAATAATTTTCACACTCTCTTCCCTTTTAAAATTCCCTGCAGGGTAACCAATTGGACTTTCGAGCTTTAAGCCTTTATTGATGACGCTGACATTCTCAAGTCTTACTCGGGCAGCTTTTTCGCTAAATCTACTTTCAGCCCTTTTCCCAAAAGGGGATTTTGCATCGACGACTAAACTTCCTTCCAATGTCAAATCCCTAATAAAAATTTCAGAAATTTCAAGGATAAGCTCCGACTTTTTATAAATTTTACCCTTTTGAATTTTCTGACAGATAATATCATACAAAGGTCCAAGTCCAGGATGATAGAGAAAAATAAAGGAAGGCCCTTCTTCTAAAAATTTTTTCTCATCCGGCTGATTTGGAACTTCAAAGCCGCAAAAATTTGAAAGCAGGTCTTCAGCATTGTAAAGAAGGTCAAGAAAACAACCTTCTCTTGTTTCGAAAAGCTTCTTCGTTTTTTCAAAGTTATTTTTGGTAACAGAAATGGTTTTTCTTCGAATATTTTTAGTGAGATAAGTTTTTAAATGGGCCTGTTCATCCTCTGTGATAGGGTCTAGGGAATGGTCCTGAATGGAGTCGGCAATATTTTGCATCGTGGACTCAAGTCTGCCAACTTTTATTGTTGCCCCTTCTTTAACCTCCATCAATGTTTTCATATTCAACAACATCCCGGGAATCGGATCGATTTTAACAGCATTTTTTACCGTTTGCAAATCTGCAAAGAGGATATTGGTGTTTGCGGGATAAGCAGAGTAAAGACTCCCCTCTTCTTCCGGCACATCTTCAATGTTTTGCTTGTCAAACTCGGTATACTCGACATTCGTGATAGAATAGGAATACCCATTCTCATTTTTTTGCTCTCGAAGGACATTCATGCCTTCACAGGAGCCAACTACCCTGGGACAGGAAGCAAACCCAAAAAGCTTATTTTCAAGCAAGCCTGCTCCTGTAAATCCAAGAATTCCATGATCGATCGCGGCCATAGGATTATTGATTTGTCGAATGATGGCAGACTTAATTCCCTTTTTTTCAAGCCATTCAAAAGCCCCGTTCATCAAAGCGCCTTTCCAAATAGCCCCATGTCCTCCAGGCTTAAGCACTAATTCAAAATTATCTTTGAAAACCCAATCCCCATTTTCATCAACCACCGGCACTAAAGGTTGATTGAAAAGAAAAAAATCGTCTTTATTTCTTCCGAACCAATCATTTTTTTCAAACAGTTCTGTTATATATTGATGATTATTTTTTTCATTGGAGGTCATGAGTACAACAGGGGTTGTTACAAGACTATTATCAAGCTTAAAAAGAAGGTATTCTCTAGCTTCTAAATCCCTGAATAAAGTCTCTAAAATGCTCCTTCCAAGAAAGGGGAGAAGGGCGGCCGGCAAGGGTTCATCGGTTTTAGGGTTTCTTAAGTCAAGCCGATCGCCGGCTCCCCCAACAGCATAAAATTCGGAAATTTCTTTAGCGCTTTCCAAGCTTTTTCGAATGGCTTTATGAGTAAAAGCATTTTTTTCCGAGATGTCTTTTCCAATCGGTTTTCTGAAATTAACTGCAGATGTTTTTTTTTCATGCAAAAGATTTGTAAGTGTTGCTTGATAGCCGACTATTCCTCCTATTGAATCATAAAACCGTTCAACAGGAATGAGTTGATGTGTAAAAGATCTTAAATTTTCAAAAACATCAGGCTTCCATTTGAGACTATCAAACATTTTTTTTTGGCCGATAGCTACAATACTTAATAAAACAAGTGTGCATTCTTCGTTTAAGTTTTGTAGATAAGTTTGAACCAAGCCTTTTTCTTTCAGAAATTGTATGACCTCTTCTTGACCTTGAAGGACTTCCAGTTTTTCGTGCAAATCAAAAGCAGTCTTTAGTTTGTTAGCCAGCACGGACAGCTGATTTTTTTTTTCAGTCATTCCTATCCTATTAAAAAAAGTATTAACAATGAAATTAGGTTGATTATCTAGAAATTAATCTTTTTAAATCAAACAAACAATTAATGGATTGGCAAGAGTACTATCAAAAACACATTCTTACAAATTTGAAAAGCAAATTTACTTCAAATTCAACCCTTTTTTTTGGACTTTTAATAATAACTAATAGCGCAGTGCATAAATTCTTTTGACTATAAATTGCTAGGGAAGATAAAAGAATTCCCTAGACAGATACAACTGTTCGGTAGAAGATTATTATCGACAAACAACAAGAAGGAGATTGCAATGGCAGCCAATACCACCACTAAGAAAAAACCATCTGCTTTCATGAAGCCCGTCCAAGTCAGCGAAGCCTTGGCAGAAATCGTCGGAAAAGGCCCTATGGCCCGTACTGAAGTAACAAAAAAACTTTGGGATTACATTAAAAAGAACAAATTGCAAGACCCAAAAAATAAAAGAAATATTAATCCAGACGCTAAACTTGCAAAAGTTTTCGGCTCCTCTGCTTCAATTGACATGTTCAAAATGACAAGCAAAGTTTCCAAACATTTGAAAGAAGCTGAAGCTCGCTAGAGCTTTTAAGACGCCTTAGCAAATATTTTTTTTATGCAAAGGCGTCTTTCTTTTTCCCTTGAAAATCAAAAACCTTCTCTGCCATTCTTGATCCGGTTCCATAAATTATTTACCGTAAATTTTTAGGTTTATGTCTTTAAAAAAAAAACCTTTATCCGAATGGCTTTGGGATAGCTGGTGTCTTCTTTCTATAGTCGGGATCTGGCCTCGATTTATCGAGCCTCGTCTTTTGCAGATTTCTCAAAAGGATATCCCGATTGTTAATCTGCCAAAAGCTTTTTCTGATCTTAAAATTTTGCAATTCTCGGATCTTCATTTAAGCGGACATACAAGCAAGCATCTATTAAAAAAAATAATTAAAAAAATTAAATCCCTAAAGCCTGATCTTATTGTATTCACAGGCGATTTTTTATGTTTTAGCGAGCTGAACGATCCGGATCGTCTTGAATCCTTTCTTAATGAAATTCCAAAAGCCCCGCTTGGAAATTTTGCAATTCTTGGCAACCATGATTATAGTAACTACGTTTCGGTCGGAGAAGAAGGAGACTATGCCCTTTCCTTTAAAAAGGAGAAAAAGTCGCCGATCCTAAAAGGATTAAAACGTTTTTTCTCACCCTTAAAGCCAAACGGCCAATGGAAAGAAGACCCCTCTAAAGTAAGCTGTCATGATAAATTGCTTGAGACCCTTAGGAAAAGTCCTTTTAGACTATTAAATAATGAGACGGTCCAATTATCCCTTCTTGGAAGCATTCTCAACCTTTCAGGGTTTGGAGAATATATGATGAAACAAATTGACACTGATAAGGCTAAAGAAAATTTTTGCCTAGAAGCACCCGGAATCGCCCTTCTTCATAATCCCGATGGGATTAAGGAGCTTAATTCTTTTCCTTCGGACCTCATTCTTTCAGGGCATACTCATGGCGGCCAAGTCAATTTGCCTTTCATAAAAAATAATTTTATTGTCATGGAAAACAGCAAGTATAGCAAAGGGTATTTAAAAGAAGGAAACAAGCAGATTTATATTACTAAAGGCGTTGGAGGGGTTTTACCCTTTAGATGGTTCTGTCTGCCCGAAATGACTCTTTTAACATTAAAGCAAGGTTAACATGAAAGCTTCAGCGATTTTACTCTCCGGTGGAAAAGGACTTAGAATGGGTCATGAAACCCCGAAGCAATACCTTAAAATTCAAGGGCAGCCAATAGCCTTGTACTCATTTCTAACTCTTGCCAAGCATCCCCTTATACAAGAGGTCGTTGTGGTCTTAGATGAGGAGTGGGAGCCTTTATTCCAAAACTTTTCAAATGAAAATAAGATTTCAATCCGCATCGCTTTCGCGTCTCCCGGCAAGAGAAGACAAGATTCTTTACACAGCGGTCTCAAAAAAGTTGATCAAACGACAGATTTAATCCTTGTTCATGATGCTGCAAGGCCTTTTATTGATGAAAAGGATGTCACGGCAGCAATAGAGGCTGCGAAAGCTCATGGAGCCGCTACCCTTTCAACTCCGGTTAAAGCCACGATCCGTATTGCAAATGAAAGTAAAGTCGCAGTCCACACCCCCGAAAGAGACCGCACCTTCGAAATTCAAACCCCTCAAGCTCTTCGCTTTGATATCCTGCTAAAAGGTTTTGAAAGGGCGATTAAAAATAATATTACCGTGACAGATGATGTCGCCTTAGCTGAACTTGCTGGCCATCCTATCCGCTTAATCGATGGCAAGGAAGAAAACTTTAAAATTACAACAAGAAAAGATCTAATTTTAGCTGAGGAATTAGCTAAGACCTTTTTTTGCAAATGAGAAACCGGCAAAACTATGACTAAGTATAAATTGATCTTATCCTATGATGGAACTAACTATAGCGGCTGGCAAGTTCAACCAAATGGTGTCTCCATCCAGGAGAAATTAGAGGAGGCTTTTTTAATTCTTTTAAAAGAAAAAGTAAACGTCATTGGGTCGGGAAGGACAGATGCCGGTGTCCACGCTTTAAATCAAGTGGCTCATTTTACTTTTGATGGCCCGCTTGACTGCCGGAAAATAACTTTTGCTTTAAATGGGCTGCTTCCGCTTGACATTCGCATCCAAGCTCTTTTAAAAGCAGATCCGGATTTCCATGCCCAACATTCAGCTAAAGGTAAATGTTATTATTATTATTTAAATCTAGACTCTGTCAAATCCCCTTTCTTTGGCCCTTTTAGTTGGCATATCTCGCGCAATTTAGACCTTTCTGCCATGAAAGCTGCCGCCAAAATATTAGTTGGCACCCATGATTTTACCTCCTTTTCTAACCAGCAGCATTTAGGGGCTTGTAAAAAAGACCCGATACGCACCTTATTTAGGCTTGATTTTGTGGATTGGGCCTATGGAATTAGGCTAGAATTTGAAGGAGATGGTTTTTTGTATAAAATGGTCCGAAATATTGTCGGCACCCTTCAAGAGGTCGGAACAGGTAAATTAAAAGTAGAGGACATTCCTTTAATTCTTGAAGCAAAGGATAGGCAAAGGGCCGGACATGCTGCGCCCCCTCAAGGCCTTTTCCTGGCCTATGTTATCTATTAAAATCCCCTTAATTCCTTTAGAACATAAAAATTTTTAAAAATCGGGATGCCTTCCTCGCGGATGCTATCAGTCTCTGGATAGGTGTATTCGGTTATCATGATGCTTTTAATTTTAGCGTCCCGAAGCGCTTTTAAACCTCTTGGTGTATCTTCAAACCCGATTGTATTTTTAGCCTCCTCCCCTAATAACTCAAGGGCTTTTAAATAACCGTCTGGAGAAGGCTTTGGCCTTTCATAGTCTTTTCTTGTAATCCAATTCGGGATAGTTTCTAAAATAGGCAGAGCTTTCTTTATTAAATCGACTTGTCCCCTATCGGAATGGGTGACCACAGCTCTTTTAAGACCCGCTTCTTGTAAATAGTTTAAAAACTCTTCTACTCCGGGTATAAGAGCTACCTCTCCCTTTTCGTATAAGTCTAAAAGAGCTTTTCTTTTCTCTTGATAAAGAGTCTCCCAGCTTATTTTTTTTAGCTCCGGAAACTCAGACGTTATGTCTTCCTCTAAGCCTTCAGCTTTATGATGGGCAGATTTTCGATACCTTTCAAAGCTCCAGTTGAGATCAATCCCCCGATTTTTTAGCATGGTCTCATAGGCTAAGAAATGCACTTTTTCGGTATCGACAAGAAGACCATCGAAATCAAGCAAGATAAGGTCGTATTTTTTTAGCCAATCCATTTTAGAACCTTTTTTTAAGAAAAAAGAGAATACGATCTCTTAATTATATTTGCAAAACTTACCCTTTATGAAAAAAAAACCGGCATTTTTACTCTTGATTTTCACTCTTTTAAGCTGCAATGACTCTAAGGACTTAAACTCTCTTAAGAGGCAGAACAGGACAGGCGCCCCCATTTATCGAAGCGCCCAAGAATATAGGTTTACTCCCGCTCCCCCAACCCATCGACCGCCTCCTAAATACCCTTGGCAAGAAGAAGAAAATAACCCTATTCAAAAATAGGCTTATCGCCTATAATTTGAATCAGTTTTTTTTTGCCGATATGGCGAAATGGCAGACGCGGTAGACTCAAAATCTACTCTTGGCAACAAGGTGCTGGTTCGAGTCCGGCTATCGGCAAATCTCACCGAATGGTTCGCATGAATCATTCGGTTTTTTTATCTCAAAATATCAACATTTATCCTATTCAAGTTCTATCTTAATTGATCAAAAATAGTATTTCTGACAAAATATAATCACTATGGATCATCAACTTCCAAAAATCACTCGTTAAGGTCACGCCCAACTGCGTTCAGAGGCAGTGACCATCTCCAAAAGAGCGCGAATTGCGAGAGTCTTTTACGCTTCTCGAAGCTTCAGCGTTTTTGCCGATAGTATATTTACTTAAACTCTATTTTTTGTTTTGCATTGTGTGGCATTCAGTCTAACCTCATGCCACCACCCGTGTAAACAAATTGATAAAATAAAGTTCTTTATCACAATCGTTTAGATGACGGAGACATATAACGATGTCAAAATTAAATTTTATCACTATCCTATTTATTGGATTTATCGATTATTTAGGAATTGCTCTTGTTTATCCTATATTTACAAGCATGTTGTTTGATCCAACTTACCCAATAATCTCACATGGTTCTTCTTCGGCCTACCGAGGAGCTATTTTGGGAATATTGCTCGGTTTAACTCCATTGACTCAGTTTTTTAGTGCCCCTCTTTTAGGAGCGCTTTCCGATCTTAAAGGACGGAAGAAAACGCTGATTTATGGAACCTTTGTCGGCTTCTTAGCATACTGTTTAGCGGTGTTGGGTGTATGCACGTACTCACTCTCTTTACTTTTTCTGTATCGGATACTATTCGGCATTGCTTCTGGTACCGTGCCTGTAGCGCAGGCGATGATTTCCGACACGAGCACGAAGGAAAACAAAGCGCGAAGATTCTCACTTTTCAGTGCAAGTTTAGGGCTTGGTTTTACCGTAGGCCCATTTCTTGGGGGAAAGCTCGCGGATCCTTCTCTAGCAAGTTGGTGTGGTTATGCTACGCCCTTTGTTGCCGCAAGCATGATGTGTTTACTAAGTCTTGTGATTATTATTTGGAGGTTTCCTGAAACCCGCAGGGAATGCGGCAAGGTTGTCTTTAATTTTATGGGCAGCATTAACAATGTTCGAAAAGTTTTTCTGTGGCCTGAGCTGCGATGGTTATTTTTAGCAACCTTTGCTTTTGCATTTGGCTGGTCTTTTTTTAATGAATTTATCCCGGTGCTGTTGCACAAACAATTTGGATTCAACCTTAGTGATATTGCAAACTATTATGCTTACGGAGGGGCCTGGTATGCATTTAGTTCGGGCATTATTTCAGCAGCAATTTTGAAATATTTCCCGCCAGAAAAGATCGGTATAAAGGCTTTGATAGGATGTGCGGTTTGCATGCTAATGTTTCTTGTCATTCAAGAGGGTCAATATATCTGGTTTATTTTGCCGCCGTTCATGTTTTTTCTATCATTTACGTATCCAACTACTGCAGCAATGGTATCGAATCGAGCAGGGCTTGAAAATCAAGGCGAAGTACTTGGGGTTTATCAGTCGGTGACAGGCGGTGCAATGGGCTTGAGTCCTTTTTTGATAGGTCCTTTGATTGGGATGTATCCATCATTGACTGCAATTGGAGGCGCGTTTGCGATGCTGCTAGCGGGCTTAGCCTTTTGGAAAGGGTCTCACCCTGCTACGACTAATTTAAATCTCGTCAAAAATAGGTAAAATTTCGTGGCTGTAAAAATAAGGAAAGCACACAAAACTCCTAAGAAATTAAGATTTTGGGTGGTTTAATGATTTGAAATGTCAGTAATTTTCTGCTTATAGACAACCAGTCGAACTCGAGAAAAGTTCTGAAACCGTCCTGAAAGGCGCAAATCTCACCGAATGGTTCGCGTGAATCATTCGGTTTTTTCTTATAAGAAGTCACCAATATTTATTGATGATTCATTTCTCCTTTATTAAGCTAACGATTAGCAATTGGGTTAACCATTCCTCATATTCATCAGAAGTCCATCCTTGCTCTATGACAAACATCCGGTATATATCACGACCAGTTAAAGCCCAGAGAATATCGCGCGCTTTGTCTGCACTCAATTCCTTTATAAGAGAGTTTTCCTTAACCATGGCTTTTATGGTGACTTCTTGACGATTATAACGGCGCATTTCTCTTTCTTTTTCAAGCTCCCTAAGCTCAGGCGCTAAAACAGCAACGCCTCGAAAAATACTCATTTTCAATCTTTCAGCATCATACATCTGACGGGCGATTTTAGCAGAAATACTGAGACGCTTCTTAGGCGATTTTTCAAGGATACTCTCCTCAACAAGAGCCTCGAATTGATTTTTAGGAAGGGCACTGTCCATTAAAGCTCGAAGCACACCGAGTTTAGACTGAAAGAGCGAATAAATGGTGGGTATTGATACGTTTGCTCCTTGAGCAATTTTTTCAATCGTCACATATTCAAATCCCAGTGAGTCAAAAAGGTTTTTTGCAGAGTTTAAAATACGGGCCTTTGTTTGCGCTGCTTGAGCCTCTCTCGCATTTGATTTATAGGATCTTCTTTTGACTCCGGACATATTGGATATAGCTCACTATATTTAATATTGATTTAATGGATATAGTTTACTATAATCAATATTGTTTGTCAAAAAATCTGAAAATGGAGTGCATCGATGAAGCCTGATACAAAGGCAATAGGAGTTGCTTACTATAGAGCTCTAGGGGATAAAAATATCGAAAAAGTGAGTAAATACTTACATCCCGATATTCAATTTACCGATCCGCAAGAAACAGTAATTGGTAAAGAATCGGTACTTAAAGCAGCACAAGGGTTCTCACGCATTTTTAAAACTCTCACAATCCGAGCACCGTTTGGTTCAGAAAATCAAGCTATGATTGTCTATGAAGTAGAGATTCCAGGTCTCTCTAAAAAATTGCAAGCCGCTTCTCTTTTGAGTTTTAAAGAAGGGTTGATCTCTAAGATTGAACTTTTCTACGACTCCAAGGGTCTAGGGAAATAAAATTAACTAGGCTAAAGCTACCATAGCTTGATTCATTAAACCCCATTCCAAATCTTAAAAGTTCTAAAGCTGTCCTGTGATCGGTAATTTTATCGGACAAACTCTCTTCAAAGAGGATTTGTCCGGTTGTTTCACTTTCACAACCATTCAAAAATTCTAACCTTCAAATGGAAAATCTTATCAGCTGATTTCTGATCGACGCAATATCATCGTGATAGCTGATGAAGCCCACCGAAGCCAATACGATTTTATCGATGGTTTTTGAAGACAGATGCGTGATGGATTACCGAATGCTTTCTTCATTGGCTTTACAGGTACACCGATCGAACTATCCAACAAAGATACCCTATGCGGTATTTGGTGACAATATTGACACCTACGACATTCAACAAGCTGTTGAAGATGCGAGAACAAAATGCTTTAAAAAAGGTTTCTATTTTTCTAGAGGTTTTATTTAACCTCATGTCTAGATGCAAAAATACTCAAGCTTCAAACTTAAATCTTAATCTTTTTTGTCGTTTAAAAAAAATTGCTCCATACGTAAGCTTGTGGCTTTTTTAACCTTCCGTAACTTATGGAGGTCATAATATTACTGGCTGCAATTTTCATTGTTTGCTGGATTTTTACTTACACGATTCAGGCTGCTTTATTTAGATTCCTAAGAGAACTAGGCCTTAGCCTAACTACTAGCACAAAACGCGCAGGAATTTGGTTAATTTTTTCTCTTCTTATAAGCTTAACATGCTTTGTATATCTACTACACCTGCTGCTTTCTCTTCGAATCGCATAATGATGCCAACTTTTCTGTCCTGCTAAACAGGATTATATTAACAATGAAAGTTAATCAAAACTAATATTCAAAAAATATTATACGTATACGTAAATTAACCCTATTAATACCTTCAAACATAAAAAATTCAAATTAGGGACAAGCAACATATCTTGCGGTTTAATTAAAATAAATTGTACAACCTAACTTTAACTCAAGAAAGGAACTTTACGATGAAGATCTTGATGGTGATGACGTCTCATGATCAATTAGGAAATACCGGAAAAAAGACCGGCCTTTGGCTCGAAGAATTTGCTGCGCCCTATTATGTTTTCAAAGATGCAGGCATTAACCCCACTTTAGCTTCCCCAAAAGGAGGAAAGCCTCCCATAGATCCAAAAAGTGATTTACCGGAAAACCAAACGCCTGCTGTAACGCGATTTAAAAACGATGAAGAAGCAAAAAAAGCATTCGCACATACGGCTAAGCTAGAAGATATGCGCTCAGAAGATTTTGACATGGTATTTTATCCAGGCGGTCATGGCCCCATGTGGGATCTTGCGGAAAGTCGAGATTCGATTGCCCTCCTTGAATCGTTCTATAACGCCGGAAAATTGATGGCTTTAGTATGCCATGCCCCGGGAGTGCTTCATAGAGTGACCTACAAAGGCGAACCTCTTGTAAAGGGTAAGCGCGTCACAGGTTTTACAAATAGCGAAGAAGAAGGAGTTCATCTTACAAAAGTGGTCCCCTTTCTCGTCGAAGACGAGCTAAAACGTTTAGGCGCAGACTTCCAAAAACAAAAAGATTGGCAAAGTTTTGTTGTAGTTGATGGCCATCTTATCACAGGTCAAAATCCCGCCTCTTCCACCGAAACTGCAAAAACTTTGATTGAACACTATCAGAAGCACAAAAAATAAGTAAACTATAAGCTCGTCTATAGAAAGACATTAACGGCGAATAGGACCCGGTTCAAGAATTGCTCTTCGTAAAGGCGGGACTAGTGAAACAATTTTTCTGAAAGAATTAGAGCTTTTCCGAGCAGTTTGGCAAAACACAAAATAAGTTCTTTGAAGATCAATCCGAGCTCTTCTTTTTGTTGGTTATCAAAAAAACATTTGATTGCCTTTTTATGGCTCTGACTTTAATAAGGTGGTATTTCTATCAACATGAGATAACGCGATGAAGACAATCTATCTAACCTTAAGTCTACTTCTATTTATTTTTCAGGTTAAGGCCTCGGATAATGAAATCGTCATTCGTGAAATTCCACCAAGCGGCATTACGATCAATTCCCCCGGAACCTATGTCTTTGGAAACGACATCACGTGGAGCCCGAGCGGAAATGGCCAAGCCATTTTAATTGAATCCTCCGATGTGACCCTTGACCTTAAGCACTATCAACTTACAAGTGAAACCACCTCTTTTAACACAACCGGCATCGTAGCTTTATTATCACAAAATCTGACCATAAAAAACGGTACGATTGCAAACATGGCTTATAGAGGCATTGACTGCACCGCCTGCACCAACATTATAATCGAACATATCACAGTAGATGGGCTGAATATTGAAAATACAGCTGTTTATACAGTTCCTGTCGGCATATTAGTCAGCGCTTCTAGTGTCGCCTACGTACATAAATGCCACGTAAAAAATATTAATGTAAAAACGGGATCTTGCGCAGCGATTCAAATGACAGGAACCTATAACTCTAGAATCTGGGATTGCCATATCTCAAATTTGTTGAATAGAGACGGAGCTTGTACCGGAATAGGCCATGTGCTTTGCGATTTAGCGGACGTAAAATCATGCAAGCTAGATGGAATCAAAAGCGAGTTTATAGACAACCTTAACACTGAAGGCCATACAGCGATTGGCCTTATTCCCTTTATTTCAACTAACCTATGGCTAAGGGATTGTAAAATTTCAAATATTACGGGTTGTTGCGATGATGCCCATGGAATTAGCGTCTTTGAATGCACCAATGCCGTTGTAAAAAAATGCAAGGTATTCAGCGTCTTAGATGGAGCAGGACCTGCCAAAACAGGGGCAAAAGCGACAGGAATTGAAGTTTACGGCTCTGATGTTCAGGTAAAAGAATGCTCTGTAAATTTCATCTCGGCAATTAACCCGCAAGACAAGCAAGCTACAGGCTTTAGCGTTGCACAAGGTTCTAACACAAAATTCATAGATTGCCATGCCAAAAATGTTAAAGTTTATAATGAATTTGGCTTTGAAGATATTACAAAAGGCAACGGAACCGGGTTTGGCTGGGCGCCCGATCCAAGAATCATTGAGCCGGCAGTCAATATCCTCTATCAAAATTGCTCTGCAAAATATTGCCAGGTAGGGTTTGATACTTGGTTTCATATCGATTCGATTTGGGATAATATTTATTCAAAATGCAACGACATAGATTTTTTAAGCCAGGATGATTCTGCCGAAAGAACTCTTTCTTGCGATGCCTGTTCTGAATGCGGCTGCACTTTTCCGGGTTGTTACCCTGACCCCTTTTCCATCACTATCAATAATGTGGCGAGCAATAACCACCTCCTAAAAATTAAAGTAGAAAGATGCGATCCTTAATTTTAATTTCTAACTGATGAAGCCTTAAGTAGGATTTTAAGTCTGGAGTTTTTTTCATGAAATGGAATGTCAAAATGAAAATCGCCGCGGGATTTGCATTCGCGCTTTTGATGTTAATCATAATCGGCTTAATTTCGCTTCGTAGTACAATCATACTTATCGATACATCCAAGCAAGTGACTCGTTCCTATGATATCCTTGGGACATTAAACACCTTACTTTCCAATCTTAAAGATGCAGAGACCGGTCAAAGAGGGTTTATTATTACAGGACGATCAAGCTATCTAGAGCCCTATCTTAAGGCTAAAGAACAAGTGGACCAAAATATAATGACTCTTAAAGAGTTGCTATCTGAAAATCAAAAGCAAAAGCTTGATAGGCTTGAAAGCTTGATTTACGATAAATTTGAAGAACTTCATGAAACCATTGAAGTTAGAAAAAATGACTCTAAGGGATTTGAAGAGGCTCGTCAAATTGTGCTCACCGATTCCGGCAAAGTAGTCATGGATGAGATTCGGAATCTCTTAAACCAGATAGAAGCCGAAGAAAATAATTTACTTCGCGAACGAACCGAAAAAGCTCATGCAAACGCCCAAAGAAGCCTTTACTTTATCGTTATAGGAACCATCATCACCTTCATTAGTTTATTTGCAATTACTTATCTTTTGACACGTAATATTTCAGATCCCCTTAATGAAATTTCAAAATTTGCGGGAAAAATTTCTGAAGGAGATTTAAACGTCAAACTTCTTAATAATAATCGATTTGATGAAGTGGGTTTGCTTACTCAATCCTTTAACCACATGACCAAATCTTTAAAAGAGATGGCGGATGTTGCAACCCAGATTGCTTCAGGTGACCTTAGAGTATCCATTAAGCCGCAGTCTAATAAAGATGTGCTTGGAAATGCTTTTTTATCCATGGTCGACAGTTTAAGGCATATGACAAAAGAGCTCTTGGATGCCATTAATATTTTAGAATCTTCCGTTACAGAAATAGTTTCATCCACCGGCCAATTAACCTCAATTGCCAACGAAATAGCCATGGCTATAATGCAAACCACAACAGCAATCGAGGAAATGCATCAAACGGCACAAATTTTTAATCAACGCGCCAAACAAGTTACTGAAGAGTCAGAGCAAGCAATACAAACCTCGGAAAGCGGTGTTAAATCAGCTGAAAACGTAGTCATAGGCATGAATCGTATTAAACAACAAACCGATGCTATTTCCACAAGCATGAATCAGCTTTCCCTTCAAAGCCAGTCTATTGTAAAAATTATCGATACGGTTGAGGAATTGTCCTCTCAATCCAAATTGCTCTCAGTTAATGCGTCTTTAGAAGCTTCGAAAGCCGGTGATCATGGAAAGGGTTTTCATGTGGTGGCACAAGAAATGAAACGATTAACAGAACAATCAGAGGTCGCGACAAAGCAAGTGCGTACCATCCTTAACGATGTTCAGAAAGCTATCCAATCTGCTGTTGCGGCAACTGTTGAAGGAGGCGATGTGATTAACGAGGGGGTCAGGCAAACTGAAATAGCCGAAAACTCCATTCAAGCGCTTGCTTTAACAGTATTTGAGGCCGCTAAAGCCTCTACCCAAATAGAGAATTCTTCTGAACAACAATTGAAAGGGATCGAACAAATGGCCCTTGCCATAAACAGCATAAAAGACTCTACCGATAAAAATTTGTCCTGTGCAACCCTTTTGGAAACCTCAGGAAAAAATCTTAATGAACTAGGAGATCAACTCAAAAAAATGGTCGATTCCTACAAAGTGTAAGGCTTTAAAAAAGGCATCATAAAAAGATTATGTGCGATTAGATATTTCTTGCATTGAATATTCTTTCGCAAGCCAATCTAGAGCAGGCTGAAGATCGTCCCTATATTTCTTAATTATCTCAGAAATAAGGACTAAACCTTTGGCGCCATTTGTAAAAATAATAATTCCAGAATTATTGTTCTTGGATCCTATAATAAAACTTTTAAATCCTCCGTTATCTCCCCAATGCCAAAATGAATTCCCATTTTTCGTGGACTGAATTCCCCATCCCAAACCCCATGAAACTGACTTTGAGAGATTTCCTGTATAATGATTAATCGAACTAATCCCCCCTTCATGCACTTTAATATGTGGCATTAACATTTCGCGTGCCATTTCCGAACCCAGGCCCTTTCCTACTAATATGGCTATAACAAATTTCGCATAATCAAGTGCCGTCGTATGCAAAGTAAAGGCCGCATTTTGAGGTGCGTCCGTTTGCGTTTCATCCCGACTTCCGTCAGCTTTGTGAGCTGCCGCTTTTTTATTATTATTACACCAAATGTAAGAGCTATGTTCCATTCCGAGAAAATTAAAAACATTTTTTTGCATATATTCTTCTAAAAACAACCCCGAAATATGTTCTATTACCTTTTGCAAATATAAATAACCCTCCCCTGAATAGCCAAATCTTTCGCCCGGCTGAAAATAAATTTTTAAAGATTCGTTTTTTTGCCTCCAATTGGGAAAACCTGTCGTGTGGGCTAAAACCATTCTCGCTGTAATAGAATTGATTCTTTCATCCTTTGTTATATCGGGATTGCAAAAGTATTCAACAAGTGGCTTATCTAAATCTATTTTGCAAGCCTCTACTAACTTTAAAACTCCATATGCGAAGACGGGTTTACTAAGAGAGGCAGCTTCAAATACTGTACTTTCATCAATCGGATTTTTACTCTCAACATTCTTTACACCCAATTCAATATGCATTGTAGTTATTGCTTTCTCTATGATCACAAGAGAAAGACCAGGGACATTATTTTCTTTCATTAAAGCTTCAAGTTCACTTTTAATCGGGAAGCTTTGCATTACCTTCATTGGATTGCCTAGCAAAAAATAAAATTTTAATTCATCGTATTTTATCCTTTATTTTGAATAATATTCATTCACTATCTTTCGATTCCATTCGAAGACAAAAATAGATGCTATGAGTTTATTGATTTAAAAAATTATTTAACCTATAGATAATTTTTTTACGGCTTCTTAAGGACAATAATGAAAAAAATAGCACTCGAAGAGCATTTTATTACCCCTGAATTGCTTCCGGATACTCAAAAAATAGATTTTTCCGCGATGGATCCAAAGCAAGCAGAAGATTTTCAGATCCGTTTATTGGATTTCGAAGATTTACGGATCAAAGCCATGGATGAAGCCGGCGTTGAAATTTCTGTGCTTTCTTTAACAGACCCAGGGATTCAAGGAATAAAAGATACGAAAAGTGCAGTCGCAGCGGCTTCTAAAACCAATGCATTTTTAGCAGAAAAAATTTCCAAAAACCCTAAACGCTTTCGTGGCTTTGCCTGTCTTGCTATGCAAGACCCCATGTCTGCTGCAAATGAGCTTGAACATTGCGTTAATCAATATGGATTTCTTGGAGCTTTGATTAATGGCCAAACGCTAGGCTCCTACTTGGATGAAGAGAAATTCCTTCCTTTTTGGAAAAAAACAGAGGAGTTGAATGTCCCTATTTATTTGCATCCCGGAAACCCTTTGCATGTTTCTGAAAGCTATAAAAACCATCCTGAACTTGATGGGCCAATTTGGGGTTGGACAGCAGAAACTGCAACCCATGCTCTTCGCTTAGTATTTTCAGGTCTTTTCGATAAATTTCCTAAAATACAGGTAATTTTAGGGCATATGGGAGAGACTCTCCCCTACCTTTTATGGCGTATTGATAGTCGATGGGGAATCCTAAAGAAGCAAAAAGAATTAAAAGAACTCCCTTCTCAATACTTAAGAAATAATTTTTATGTGACAAGTTCCGGAATGTGCTCCAATGGCCCCCTTTTGTGCGCTCTTCAAGAGCTTGGTGAAGATCGAGTGATGTTTTCTATAGATTACCCTTATGAATCCTCAAACACAGCTTCACAATTTATTGAAAAAGCGCCGATGGATAAAAAAGCATTGGAAAAAGTCTGCTATAAAAACGCGGAACAACTTTTGAAGATATAACGAATGACTTTTGCTAACCTTTAAAAAAAACAAGGAATTAATGTGTCTATAAAAAATTGTATTTTTAATCCATTCGTTCATATCTCAACTTGTTTTTGGATATTTTTTTTATCCCTGATAGCAACGGGATGTGCGACGCAAGAAAAACCCGAGGCTAATAATTCCAAACCCACTATTTTAAAAAATGGCAAGAAACCAAATATTATAGTAATTCTAACCGATCAAGAGAGATACCCGACCCATTGGCCTGAAGGCTGGGCTGAAAAAAATCTTATTTCAAATAATCGTTTAAGTAAAAACGGGATCTTTTTTACAAAAGCCTATACAGCAGCTTCTGAATGCACTCCAAGTAGAGCCGTTTTAACCACAAGCGAGCATTACCCGATTAATAAAGTGCCAAGCACCCCTTCAAAAACAGGGCTTCCTTCAGGGGATGAGCTTATGGATATCGGATCATTGCTTAAAAAGCATACCGAATATGATGTCGTTTGGAAAGGCAAGTGGCACTTAAGCCCTCCTCTAAAGGGAGGGTATAATTGGACGGAAAAGGATATCGCTAATATTCAAGAAAAATACGATCTTTATGGATGGACGCCGCCGGATGCCGGCAATGCCATTATGGAAATTGAAAAGAATGTTGACGGAACCTTTTTTGATGGCCTTTCAACTTTAGGCGGCGGATATGCAAATAATGACTTCCGCTATTTATACGGCTCTCTAAAAAAAACACCTAAAGAAACTCCCGGATGGGGAGAAGGCATACTGGACTATTTAAAAAAAGCAGCAGCTAAAGATTCAGAGGAAAGAAAGCCCTTCTGTCTTTTTATTTCGCTTGTCAATCCTCATGATGTTTGGGTCTACCCGACTTCCTTTGAAAAAGCAGGTTATAAAAAGGAAGATTTTGCAAATATGGGAATAGACCTTCCTCCCAACTTTAAAGATGACCTTAAAACAAAACCCTCTGTGCAGCTTAAAGCTCGTGAAGCGTACAACAAACAGTCTCCTTTAAACGGGCCTCAAGCTGAAAAAGAATATGTGAATTTTTATGCTTATTTAAATAAAAAAATCGATGAAAGTATCGTCAAAATCTTAGATACCCTCGACGAAACCGGCTTGACAGACGATACGATTATTATTAGAACCGCAGATCATGGCGAACTTGGTTTATCGCATGGAATGAGAGAAAAAGCTTATACCGTCTATGAAGAAATGACCCATATCCCTTTGATTATTTCTAACCCCCAATTATTTCCAAACCCGAAAACTACGGACGCATTTTATTGCCATTTAGACTTGCTTCCAACAATTGCCGAGCTTACAGGCGTTCCGGAATTTGCTCAATATGGCAAAGGAGTCAGCATTGTCCCGATCCTTAATAACGAAGTGGAATCGGTTCAAGACTCTATTCTTTTTACCTATGATGACAACTTCTTTTTACCGGAAGATGTTCCGGGCGGGCATATTCGCGCTATTCGAAAAGGCGATTGGGTCTATGCTGTGTATTATTCAGCAGACGGCAGCCATTTTGAGTATGAAATGTATGATCTAAAAAATGATCCGGGGCAGCTTCACAATCTTTTATATAAAGATGTCTCTCCTGAAAATGCAAGCCAAGCGAATAAGCTCCATCGGGATCTTAAAGAAAAGATAGATCAAGCAGAAGCTTTACCTGTAGGCTTCCCTTGGCCTGAGAAACCTTTTTGATTAATCCTTAAAAATCTTAGAGGAAAACTTTAAAACTACCATAGGGTGAGGAGTGGGATATTCTATGGTCTTTACGCTCTTCTCATATTGGCCATCGGTATATTGGCTGACGACTTTCTCCCAAAAATCACGAGCCGCTCTATTCTCTGGAATTTGAGCGGTTTCCCATATCCCTGGAAACTGATTGAAAATCTGTTCAGCTACAATTTTTCCGATTCCTTTTTCTTGAAATTTAGAGACCACAAAAAATTCTCCCACATTCCAATCCACATCAAAAGTGCTACCGACCTTATTGATCAAAACAAAACCGGCTAATTCCCCATCCACCTTTATAAGAAAAGCATGCCGATCAGGTTTTTCGATGTATGAGCTCAAGTGCCTGCATTCAAATAGACCATTACAGGGCACCTCCCAACCTTCTAAAAAACCGCAATGCCTTGACATTTCATAGACATAAAAGCGACCGAGATTTTGAATCGTTTCTTTATCTTTGTCTTCCGCTTTCACTAAGGTAACTTCGTATTTTCTCTTTTCAGCTAAAATTTTATTTAAGGCTGCCTTTTTAATAGACTCAACGATATCGGAAATAGAAGATTCGTGCGTATTTACTTCTAAATCATAAACCATCCCTGCATGAACTTTTTGAATCTGACCTCTTGCAGAGCCTATGATTCGATTGCAGCGCTCCTTTTCACGACTTTCTAATACAAATAACGGCGCTCTAATCCCCACCCATAATACGGAGAAATCTTTTAAGACTACCTTCCAAAGATCGATTTCGTGTTTGCCAAAGGAAATATCATCGACAATAAGTGGATGCCCCATTTTTGCAAGGGTAAGAACAATCTTTCGAAAAACCTCTTCTATCTTTTTTGCGTAAGGTCCGGCCTGCAATTCTTGGATTAAAGCGCCGGATTCATCTTTACCTTCTTTCCAACTATACCCTTGAGGGTTGCTATTTCCCGTCCAATCATTTAATTTTTCAGGCATCCATCCTATAATTTTATCAATTCCAACATGCAAATAGGGTTTTTCAAAAGCCTGTTGCAAGGCTTTTGCAAGTGTGGTTTTGCCGCTGCTAGACGGGCCATTCAAATAAATAATTTGCGCCAATTCAGAATTCATTGAAGCTTCCCTTAACTATTAAGTGAATTTTACAAAGGAACCTAACTTAATTGCACCAAAGTTGTTGCTTTAGTTTCAAACGCAAATTTGAAATGAACCTCTATTTAAAAAGATCTTATATTGAACATTTTTTTTTGATATGGTTGCAACCTTTCGATCTTGTTAATATGAATCTTTTATGATTGGAGTCTTTAGATGGTTAAATGGTTATTGTGTTTTTTGGCTTTTCTGACTTGTTCCCTATCAGCTGCAGATGATGGAAAAGTAGTTTATTCTTTTGAATCCGGAAAAATGCAATGTTCATCTGAGATAGATGGTGAAGGAAATCTTTCGATATTATTAGAAAGCCTGCATACAAATACCAAACTTCATTTTAAAAATGTGTTTTTGCATCCTACGGGCAAGCTTATTCTATCGCTTCTTATGTGTGTCGAGCAAGACACTGATTTTTGCGCCGGTTGGGTAAATGCCCAAGAAGTAAGCATCGCCATTTATCCAAAAGCTGTCGATAAAATTACGTTGAATGGAAAAAAGCTTTTTCAAAAGGATAAGATTACGGTTATGAATGTTTCCTAATCAAAAAGAAGACTTAAGGAAATCTGGATAGTGGATTGGTTGACATAGCCTGAACTCTTAACAGCATTTTGGTAAGCCATAAACTCAAATTGAAGACAAGAATCGACTTTAAGCTTACCTATAAACGGGGCTGTGTGGCCAATCCCAATATTGACAGGTATTTGGGTTATGCGATTAAACCAATCGACTGTCCATTCGCCATTTGTGATGACATAAGTATCTTTCAAAAAGTGATAGATTAGGAATGGTTGAAATAAAAGATAGTTTTGTTTTGGGCTATGAGAGTCTCCTGCAAATGAAATCGGATTTTGAGCTAAAAACCCGATCTGCCAGCGAGGGAATTTAAGTATGCTTATCCCAATAGCAGGACCTAGTTGCCATTTTCCTTGCCCTGCTTCTAATTTTGAAGCCGTTGGAAAAATTGCCATCGGCCCAATCCCCCACCTACCCCAAGAAGGCTCTTCCCTTATAAATAAATCAAAAAATTGAGTATCCCCTAAGTAAGTTCCCCTTTTTGTTAGAGAGGAGTTTGGAAGGGTCGGGATTTGAAACTTGACTCTTATAAGCTGATCAAATGGAAACCACTTTGTCTTATTAAATGCGACCATAGGTTTTACGGTTAACTGATTCGCATAACCATTTGTCCCATAATTTTTTGGGGTTACATCATTTTCCAATTGAAGCTGCGACAAGTTGGTAATGGGGTTAGTCGCTCTTTCAGATAGAGTTTCCATAAAGCCAAAAGCTTCTTCAAAATAAAAGGTAGAAACCATAAAGAAAAAAAATAAAATTATTAATTTTATCAAGAGTTCCCTAAATGTTTATCAAAAAATAAAACCATTTCTTGGTAGGCTTGTTTAGATTCAGGCGAGTCTAGAACTTGCAGATAAAAAGCGTGGGAGCAGCCTTCAAATACTTGTAAATAGGCTTCTACGCCAGCTTCTCTAAGCTTTTGGTGCATGCGAACCGTATTGCTTAAGAAAAGATCTCGAGTGCCTGTTGTAAGGATAGTCGGTGGAAATCCTTTTTTAAAATCCCCATAAACTGGAGAAATCAAAGGTTCTTTCATATCGTTTTTACCGGTATAAAGGTTAGCTATGCTTCTTAAAAGGCCGTTATACTTTACAAGAAAATTATCGATATCCTGATTAGTCTGATAGGAGTCGCCGATTCCTGAGATATCAGAAAAAGGGGTTCCAAGACCTATGACGGCAGGTTGAGGAAGGTTAAGATCATTTAGTTTTAACATAGCGGAAGCTGTAAGTGCTGCGCCTGCAGATGTTCCAAACATGCCGATATTTTCAGGTTTATATTGATTAAGAACTTGCTTATAAACGGCAATAACATCGTCAAGGCCTGCCGGGAAAGGGTAATCCGGTAGCATTCTATAATCAATTGAAATGACTTTGATCTCTCCATAATGCGCCATGGCCATAGCTTCAGGAATACTTCCTTCCCCACCATTTAAGATATAGCCGCCGCCATGAATATACACTAAAATGCGATTTTTATTTTTTTCAGGGATATTTTTCGGTGAAACGATATGGGTCTTTACCTCAGCCATGATTTCAGGCTTCACTTCTACTTTAAATAGTTTATTGGCTTGAGACATTAAAGACTGTGTGACAACCCCCGATCCTTTTTCAACAATTTCACGCCACTCTTCCCTAGTTTTAGGTTCGACATACATGAGAGGGTTTAAGGGCAGCGCAATATTTTTTTTGAGCTCCCTACTCACATTCGTCGGTACAGGAATTTCTCTTGAGGGCACATGTCTATCAGGAAAAGATTCTTTGGTAATTTCATCTCTTTTCAAGAAAAAAAATGACGACAAGAGCAGGATCCCGACAATTGAAATTTTGAGTGTATTCGTAAGATTTTTTTTCATAGCTTTTCCTGTCTGCAAAAGGAAGTCTGATTAAAAAAATTCATATCACTGGCCTAACCAAAACTCAATAAAAAATTTTACATCAAAAAAACCCGTTTGCCTTCAAATCATTTGCATTATCTCATTAAGGGTGAAAGGGATAAATTTGCTAAAATCTGAAAAGTGTGATAGACTAGACTAACCGGAATAAATAATTTTTGGGTGTGCTCATGTTTAAGTGGTTCTATGAATACAATCTTGAGGTGGATCTACCGCTTGAAGAGCTCTGGAGTTTTTGCACTAACCCAAGCCATTGGCCTAAAAATATTGATGAATTTGAATCTTGCATGCTGGAAGCTCCTTTCCAAAAAGGAAGTACGGTAAAAACCAAAATTAAAAATAAAAAAGGCCATGTTAGCATACATATTTTAGATGTAGAACCCTACAGAAGTTATAAAACTTTGACTAAAATCCCCTTTTTTTCTCAAGAAAGCCTGACAACTTTCCAGAAGATATCCAAAACACGATCTAAGTTAACAACAAAAACTTGCGTCAAAAGCATCTTAACTCCTTTTTTTAGATCCTATTATCGTAAAAAAATAGAAAAACAATACGACAGCTTTTCCAAGATAATGATTGAAATGGTTAACCGGACTTAAGACCCTTGCAGATTTTGCTCTCCAAGTTGTATAAGTCATAGATTGAAACTTTAAGACAGCTTATGAAAAAGATTTTTTGGATAGATCCTTACCTTTCTGAACTAGAGACCAAAATTAAAACGCTTCAAGGAAATGAAGTTGTTCTTGAGGAAACTATCGGGTATTCAGAATCAGGCGGACAAGAAAGCGATAAGATAACTTTAAATGGCATCCCTGTCATCGCCTCTCGAATGGATAAAGCTTCACCTTTTTATATTTACTATACGCTCCCTGAAGGCCATGGTTTGTCAATAGAAGACAGAGTTACCATGGAAATTGATTGGCTCCGTCGAAATAGGCTCATGAGGCTACACTTTACTTCTCGAGCTTGTGCTGGTTCTTATGAATCGTTTGTTTAATAAAACAAGCGATGGCATTGAGCTTAAGCCAAATGAAATCGACGCTGTCATAAGGAAAAGAGGCGCCCATATGTCAGAAACAGGCGCTCGAGTCGATTTTGAATGTTCAAGCAATATATCAGAGTACTTCCCCGTTATTTTAAAGGCCTATAATAAAATTATAGAGGCGGATCTGCCGATAGAAAAAGGGTATTTAAATGAAGAAAATGAAATCCGTTATTGGCGGCTTCCCAATATAGCAACGGTTCCCTGCGGTGGCACCCACGTCCGATCCACTCGAGAAGTAGGTGCCATCACCCTAAAACGTGATAGAGCAAATAAAGGGGTTGAAAGGATCCGAATCACTTTAGATGACACAAATCCAACAAGCCCACCCAATGGAGTTGTTATTTAAGAGCGCCTAAACGTAATCGGTTTAGCGCATCTAAACCCTTCAAAAGGGACATCGAACGTATCTATCAGTCCATTTACATCCCTATTAAACTTAAACTCGATAATAGGACTTGCACCATAAATAAGAAGCTCGGGGCATAAGCCAAGAAAAACATTTTCTTCTTTATAAAAAAGAGGCGTTGCCAGCTTCCCAAAAAAAGCGAGAAGCATATTGTCCTCAATTTTTACTTCTAATGTTCCATAAGCCGGATGATTATAGCTTCCATTGAATATCTCTAAAGGTTCAAGGCAAGGGGTATTCCAGCATTTAGCCAAGAGCTCAAGATTGTCCCATTGATGGCGCTTGACTTTATTTTTCATAGCATAAAATTTGCTTTTCCAATTTATATCATAGGCATTAATAATTTTATCAAAAATCTGGTTTCTTATGGCAGAGACAAGGTATCGGCCGTCGCTGCTGCTATTGGCTAATATAACAAGACCGATTTTCTTTTGAGCCAACAAGGCCACATCCGATGAAAAACCATCTATCTCGCCGCTATGGCAAATAAGATCATGATTCCTATAATTGCCAAGAAACCATCCCAACCCGTACCCAGTGATATGTTCATTGAATACGGGGCTCGAAAGGGGCATCTGTTCGACGTGCATTTCTTTTAAAGTATGAGGATTAATAATCGCTTCTTTTCCAAATAGACCTTCTCCTAATTGCACTTTAAGCCAATTAGCCATCTCGATAGCATTTGAAATAAGACCGCCGCCCGGGCTTGCAACCGCAGGATCACGAAAAGGAATCTCGCTAAGAACTCCATATAACTCAGCATGAGGGGATGAAAAATCAGATTTTTCTTTTAAAATTTCAAGAGAAGTGGTTGAATTTTCCATTTTGAGCGGGTTTAGTAAACGCGAAGAAATTAAGGCTTCCCATGACTCTCCTGTCACTTTTTCAGCCACCATGGCAGCTACCGTATACATTAAATTATTGTATTGGAAATTCTCTCTTAAGTTGCAAGCAGGCTCCAAATTTTTTAAAATTTCAAGCAACCTATCCTTTGCTAGATCGGAAAAATACCAAATGGGATCATGACGAGCCATTCCCGTTCTATGAGCGATTAAATCACGTATGGTTAATAGCTCCGTCCTCTCATCATCCACAAGATAAAATTCCGGGATATATTTTTTTACCGGATCATCAAAAGCCACTTTTCCTTCATCCACAAGCTGAGCTAATAAAGTTGCCGTAAAAGCTTTGGTGCAAGAGGCAATAGGGAAAAGAGTATGTTCTGTGACGGGAAGTTTTGTAACCATATCACGAAGGCCATACCCTTTTGAAAATAGCGTTTGATCTTTAAAAACAAGGCTTATTGAAGCCCCGGGGACATTAAATGTTTTTAGAGCTTCATTTACGATGTCATCGATTTCATCTTCAGAAAGGTTAACTTCCTTTAGAGAGAGCTTTTCATAACAAGGAGTTATGGCATTCGCAAAAAAAATGTTTACACATAGAGTTAGGATTAAAGAAAGGGTAAATAGGGGGCGCATAGGATAATATCTCACTTTAAACAAGGGAAGGTCTTATTTTTTTAAGGATTATAGAGGAGAGAGGAAAAAGAGTAAAAAAATATTATGATCATTTGTTTTTTAGTTTTATCTATTGGTTAAAAAAAGGAAACTGCCACAAGCTTGGATATTCAAAAAAGTTTGTTTTATTAAAGGAGCGCTCACAAGCTTTTGCCAAAGAAGTGGCAGCTACCCCAAAAAACCTTCAAACCATTTTAGACTCCTTCGGAAAAATCCGAGAATTTGCAGCAAGAGCGAATCCTAAGCAACCGGGCAAAATCCATAACAGCTTTCTTAAGCCATTCTTAGATTAGCAAGACAGCAAAATAGGCTTGTTTTCAGTTTCAGATACGGTCTCAGGAATACTCAAAAAAAAGAGGTGGAAAGGGAATTAAATGAGTGGCTAACTGTGGCTCTATCAACCGATCATGACGATGTCAAAACCTCTCATTAAAGAAATATTTATTCACAAAATCAGCATGGATGAAGTAGGATGCCATACTTGTAAATAAGGGAGATAGAATGGTCAGTCCTATAAAAAATATTTTTCAACCAATTTTTTTTCCATTTATAAAAAAAAATGCCAAGCACTTGGGCATCGCCACTTTTGGGACAGGTGGTGCGATTGGCTTTTTTGAAGGGGTCCAATTTGCTAAAACGAACCATCTTATTGAGGAGCAAGGTTGTCTTTCTAGAGCCTTTAACAAAGTTGTTCCCATAAGTTATTTTACATTAACAGGGATTATTCTTGCACCCTTTGCCGTTACTATAAAGATTCACGATCTATATCACGAAATTTTATCAAAAAAATCAAAATAACTTAGCATGTATAGCCAGAAAAGCCCTTGATGTTACGCTCATTTTTAATGATTAGCCTTTTTATCCTCTACGCAGGAAATGCCATTGGGACCCTAGCCGGAGGCCGCCCCAATACCTTTTCGGCGGGACTAAATGCTTTTGCAGGTATTGTCAATCCAGCTAATGCGGTATGGATTAAAGATAGGTTTGATGTCGGGCTTTTTTGGGTCCATCAAACTTCGACACTTAATAATCTTGACGATAACCCCCTCTTTAGACCCGGAAAAACAGATTTTACTTATCGAGCAAAGAATTTAGTGACAGTAGATGCCGCCTTCCATAAACAACTACAAATAAAATATGGCAAAAAAAATATCGAAAGTTCTTTTAGCATCGCAGCTTATACAATGCCTGGTCATACGCGATTGCAAACAAAATACCCAAACCCCATTAGTGGAACCACCCCAATTCTTATACTTGAGAAAACGCAAGTCCTATCCACTGTTTTCTCTTTTAAAATTAACGAATTCCACTCCCTTGGCTTGTCGATCGATTTTTTCCATTTTACTCATCAAAGAAATGGATTCCAAAGAGCTGATAACCCCTTGAGGTCAGTCTCTCCCGGTCATGTGACTAATAACGGACGTGATCATTCAAATGGCGCCGGCCTTGTAATTGGCTGGAGATGGCGTATTACCGAAAAACTTGATTTTGGGACCGCGTGGACAAAAAAAAGCTATTGCGGTCAATATCGAAAATATCGGGGGTTTGAGCCCCATTATGCAAATAATTATACCCCTCAAACATTAGGAGCCGGTTTTAGCTACCGATTTAATGATAAATTAGCGGGTCGCTTTGAGGTGCTTTGGTCAAATTTAAGCAATCTCCCCAAAGCAAATAATAGCATTTTACCGGATGGCAAACTTAACCCTAATAAAAGGGGGTCCAATAAATCACCGGGGCCGGGCCTTCAAGATGCCACTTACTTAAATTTTGGCCTCGGCTATAAACTCCACTCCATGCTTTCTCTTGGGGTCGGTTACTCTCATAGGTTAAAATTAAATCCAAATTCTCCATATATCATCTCGCATAGCTACCGGTTGCAAACAATTTACGACCTTCTTACCTTTGGCGCTAACTTAAACTATCAAAAACACGATTTATTTCTATCTCTTGCCTATGGATTTAAAAATAAAGTCTCAGGAACTATGCCTGAAGTATTAAGAGGCGGACGATTTAGAAGTGAAAAACAAAACACCTCTCTTTCTATTTCCTATGGGTATAAGTACTAGGAAGGCAAAAAATTTTGACTGACGAGATCTTTAACCATGATGCTCATAAGAACTGTCCTCTCATTCATAAAAAAGTAATTATTTTTATGAAAAGAATTCTACCCGGATCTTCGGACAAGCGCTCTTATTTTTAATTAGCGTTAGAGGCTTCTAAAATAACTTCCGTGGGATAGTTTTTAACATCTGATAGAACCATTTCCCAGGTGCTTTTACCGGGAACTGAAAGCTTCTTAGAGCCTTCAAAAAGTCTATTAGCTTGGATAATCATTTCTCTTGCAACTTGAGCTACGCACCCCGTAGGCTTTAATTCATAAGGCTGCCTGCAAGCCGGATCAAGTTGATTTACATTTCCTTTTTCAGGATTTTTAGAAAGGCAGCTCGGCCAATATAAAAGCAAAGTCGGGTTGTTTTTATATAATTCACCCAATATTTTTCGATCCTGTACTTTAGAAACAAGTTGATCCTTGTTTTCATCTTTTAGAAAGAAATCAGAATCATTATTTAATAATGCTGCGATGTGCCCATCCTCTTTGAAAAAAA
>NZ_CCEJ010000007.1 GCF_000750955.1 Criblamydia sequanensis CRIB-18
GCAGAAGCTGACGAGAGTACAAAAGGACCTGCAAGCTTTATGGTAGTCGATCCTGATGGAAATACGCTTCTATTTGACCAGCATGTTTAAAAAGCTGGTATTAACTTCAAGCTTGGCTTTCATAGCGAGAGCTTTCTGATGTTTTCTTTCTGAATTAACCTTGAAAAGTTTAAGGCTGCAAAACCAATAATACGCTTCAATAAAAAAATCCAAGACAAAAAATACCAATTGAGAAGTAGTCAATTCAGGATAGGTTGTAAAGTAAAATATAACGATTGCAATAGGTATGGTAATGAGCTGCAAAAGCAACCACACAGTTCCGCGTTTTTTATAGGCGAAATAATAGGTAATGAGCGTTCCGGGCAATTCCATCCCTAACCCTTTAAGTAAGGAAATAAAGAAATTAAAGGAATCACCCGTATGGTTATGGTCTGTCCAATCATTGTTTAAAAATAAAATTACTGAGTATAGGGAGGAAAAGGCAAGGATGGCTAACCAATGCTTCCTTACTTTTTCTTCCCTCGCAAGATCCAGTTTTTCAAAAAATGGCTTTAGATCATCTTCAGTAAGAGCGCAACAAACCTTCTTTTTCCTTAATAACATCCAATAACAAATAAAACAGGTTATTAAAAAAGACAGGAAATAGAATAAAGCTGATGAATTCATAAAAATTGATGCTAATTATTAATTTTCGCTTAAATGATAAGTTAACTCTTATTTCTAGTAAATAAACTTTCTTATCGGTAATTAATCTTGTAAGAATCTCGAAAAGTAACTTTGAGATGGTCGATCTTGACGAAACACTCTTCAGTACAAATTATTAGTTAAATTTTTAAGGCTTCTGTTAGATAAAACTCTATTCAGTATGAATAAAGCCTTAAAAGCTTGACTTTTTGATCTGAGGGGCTTTTATTGGGTTTCGAAAGTTTAATAAAAAAGTCCTATAAGCAGTCTCATCAGGCTTTTCAATTATAAGGATTAATCGACCAGTTTTTTTTGTTGGGGACATGCTCTAGAGCGAGTTTTAAGACTTCCCTTATGCTGACAGATAAATGTTTGTTGTAGAAAAGATATTCAATGTTTGAAAAGCTTTCAGCATCAATAAACATAAGGTTGACTATATAATCAATTTCGCTATCCTTTTGTATTCTTAACCCCCGCACAAGTGATTTTAACAATTCAAAAGGAGGATAATAAGTATTGAATTCCTCCTTTAATTCCTGTTCAATAGGATCTGATTTAATAAATTTTTCAAAAGTGTTTGCTTTTTCGGAATCGATAATTTTTTGCATAAAAGATAGATAGTCCATAGGAATCATTTGATTCACTTTCAATAATTCAAAAATTTTCCTTACCTTATTTATTTCAGCTACATATGCATAACCATAATCAAAAGGCTCCTCGTCAAGTCCGTTCTCAACAAGGTATTTTTGAATTGCAGGAAATTGACGTATTGAAACCCCTTGATTGGGCCTTAGTATAAAATGAAGGCCATTATCTATACGGCCGCAAAATTCAATTACCCCAAGCAGCGAATTTTTATCCTCATTTACAAACCTAAGCCATCGACATGCCCTTCCAGGGGATGGTTTTTGGTCAAAAACAGACCAATCCCCTTCTTCATATTTAAATTTTCCAAGACTTTCAGAAAGAGGCATCGGTTTCGGATCTAATTCAGGAAAGATACTATTTAAGGAGTAGAATTTTTCGATTGGTATACTCGCATAATGGGTTTTAGGAATAAGCTGATGGTGTAAGGGCATGCCTATATAACCTTCGTAAACATGAAAAAAATAATCGATAAATGCAGGGTCTATTGGAATGATCTCGAAAAGTAGATTAAGGGCTATTTCATATTGCTTTTCGCTAGTAAAGCAAGTAGACAAAATAAAACGATCTAAAAATTGTTTTGATTTTTTAAACCCTTCTTCAAAACCGATAAGATGTGAAAATTTCAAAAAGTCAATTAGAGACTCAATGGAGTCAAAATCATGTGTGCATGGACATTTACCTACATAGAGCCAGTCTTTAAAAAGCACTAAAGTTTCTTGTTTATAGTGCTTAGTGAAATCTACATGATGCTCCTGATTCTCGTTTTTTTCCTTTTCTTTCATTGAAGTTGTAAACATGTTGTTAAAATAATCTGTATAGAGACAGAGAAGATTTTTATTAAAAGCTATATTACCCTCTTTACAATGAATGATAACAGTTTCACTTGGTTTTCCATTCAGGAAAACATGGTAAAGTTGAAATTGTCTAATCGCATTTAAAAGAACAGTTTTGTCGACCTCAAAAAGATTTTTACGCCATTTTTTTATAATTAGATTAGATAACTTTGTTAAAACTATAGGATCGGTTTCTATAAAATGAGTTGAAGCTTGTAGGGAAATAGCTTTAACTAGTACAGAAACTCTAGAAGAGGAGCCCACTTTAAAATCTCTTTTGCAGAGATCAAAAATATTTTGAATGCAAAAAAAAGGAGTTGCTTTTGTTGTAAATTGCATAACCGTAAAAAATTTGTAGTGAACGATAAAAGTCTCTTAGAAAAATGGCTCACTTTAACTAGACTTCTTCTTATCTCTTCTTTGAAAACCCGTCTTATTTACAACGTCCCAAGCCGTTTGTTTAAATAGAAGCCGTTTAGTAGCTTTGAGACGCCACCAAAGAATCATTTGCCGATATCCAAAATTTTCTAAAAAAGCGTACCCGATCAATCTTAGAATGTCCTTTGCGGAAGTGTATTTATGAAAAGCTAATTGCTCAAGCGCTATCGCATGCAAATTAACTAGAGTCGTGATGCCAAAAGAAAGCCCCAAAAAGAGAAGGCCATACATCCATGCCCAAGGTTCAAATAAGCTAATAATAATAAAAATGTAGCCGAGAAGCTCAACAAAAGGAGACAGCATTTCTCCAAAGACAAAAAAGGGGAAAATAAACATGCCAAGAACCCCGTAATTTGGGTTAAAAAAGACTTCTCGATGTTTCCAAAGAACTTGCATTAACCCAAGCTGCCAGCGCATTCTTTGTTTTGATAAAGTTTTAAGGTCTTCCGGCACTTCTGTCCAAGAGACGGGTTGGGATAAAAAAGCGGTATAAGGTGATAAATGATTTTCTAATTGAAATTTCTTATAGCGAAGAATGAGTTCCATGTCCTCACCGAGGGTTTTGGTGTCATACCCCCCTAGTTCTTTTAATTTCTCCAAATTAATAAATGTAAATGCTCCGGAAATAATAAGAGCCCCTCCAACTAAATCCCAGCCGGCCCTTCCTATGAGAAAAGCTCTTAAATATTCAACGGTTTGAAAAGCGGCGATGCTATTATCAGATAGATGCACTTCTGTGATGCCGTTTAACTTCACTTTGCAATTATTGGCCACTCTTACACTCGCTCCTGCCGCTTCAACATCAGGATGAGTAATAAGATAGCGGATCATTCGGTTCATCTCTTTGCTGTCAATGAGAGTATCGGCATCGATAATAATTGCAAAATCACTATTGCTAACGTTAATTCCGGCATTAATGGCATCTGCTTTTTTTCCATTTTTTTTATTAACGACGGTCAAATTCGGATAAGTTAGGCTTTTGTAATAGCCTAGAATGGGTTTTGTTTCGATGATGGTTTGATGGGGCATGTGAATCCTCATCAACCTAAAATATTGTCTTAAAATTTCAAACGTGTCATCCGTTGAGCCGTCATTGACAACGATCAAATTTTTCTTTCTATAAGCTAAATTCAAAAGCGTTTGAACGCAGAATACAATGCTCGAGCTTTCATTATAAGCGGGAACAATAATGCTTAACGAGGGAAGCTCTTCATCTTTAAGTAAAATACCTAAGTTGTTTGCTTCGATTTCTTTTTTTTGACTGAAAATGGCATAGATTGAATAGATAGCGAGCGTAAGGTAAATAAAATTTATAAGGACAAAGTAAGGAAGTATTAAATATTCAATAAAATTACTTATCATAGGATGAGGTCAATAAATATCTCGCTATATCATGAGAAATCGGATTTAAAGAGCTTTCTTGCATTCTTAAGATGGCTCTTCCTTGGTCGCCGCAATTTAAAAGGGCATTCCCGGCTTCAAAACGAACGTCCCAAAAAGGATCGCAAAGCCTTTTCTCAAAAATAGGCACATTTTCAGGGTTATTTAATCTAGCAAGGCCGATTATGGCATTTTTTCTAACTTTCCAAGAAAGATCATCCGATGCTAACACTAAAAGATCTCTTGTCTCTCTACGCGAATATTTGGCAAGAAATTGAGAAGCAATCTCTCTAAGCTCCTGATTGCTTGAAAGAATATCCCCTGCAAGCTGATCGGGAAGATTGATTTGCACTTGGCACATCATCACGTCAAGACAACAAATTCGTAATAGATCATTATTTCCAGCTTTTTTATAGTCTTCTAAAACTAAATCAAGGGTTTTTTTCGTGCCTGACATAAATGCGTTCCGATAAACATATCTACAAGCTTTAGTTTCCTTTGTCATTCCCTCAAGAACTTTGCTGATAAGTTCTTTATCCTCTAATTCAACCGAAGCGTCGATAGCAAGAGATCGGACATAAAAACTTTTTTCATTTAATAGCTTTTCTAGTGTTTCCTTATCTTCAAGCGAAGGATCTAATCGAATGCATCTTGCTGCCCATGTTTTAGTTTTCCAAAACGCATTTGGATGATAAGACTTTTTATAAGCACTTAAATTTTGTTTGACTAACGCCTTCCGTAACCGATCCCAATTTTCGCCTTTAAAGTTTTGATTAAGTTCTTCTAGGGTTAATAAAAGAGCTTCTTGTTGATATTTCTTGGAAAAATTTCCAATTAGGCTAGGGTCATATTCTTCTTGCAAAAGGGCTGTGTTGATAGATTGTGTGATTTTTGCCTTTAATTTTTTTATTTTATTTTTAGACCGAATTTGAAAAAAAGCGATAAAAACGATGCTGATAATGGCAATAATTAAAACAAGGCTTTGGATAAGGAGTGTGACATAATAGATATTTTCAAACTTCATAGGTTTATCAAAGCGCGCGCTTTTTGTAAAAGTACTCTTAAATTAAATGGTTTTGTGACGTAATCGATGGCACCTTCCTGAAACCCTCTTACTATATCGGATTCCGATGATAGAGAAGATAAAAAAATTATATGGATATTGGTTGGGAATTTAATTTTTATTCCTTTTAAAACATCCAAACCATCCATATCTGAAAGCACCCGATCCAGGATAAGGATGTATTTTTTATCAAGTGAGGTTAATTTAACAAAATAATCAATCGCTTCTTGGCCAGTTGTAAAGCTAATAACTTGATAACCTTCTCTTTCAAAAGTCTGAGTCATCAACGACTGAAGGTCGGTATCATCATCTACAATCACAATACAAGGGGTAAATTGCGAAGAGCTTGTTTCTTCACCCGCAGGGTAGGAAATAATAATCCTTTGTTTATCATCTTTTAAGGCAAGAGAGAGGGCTTGGTTTGCAACTTCCATGATTTTATTGAAAGAAAGTGTGGAAGAATTTTTAAAAAGACAAGCGCCTGAAGAGAGCTTTATAGGGACTTCGGCTTTGCTATAAATTTGAATATCCCTAAAAAAATCTCGGACAAGCGTTTCAAATTCAAATTCAATCTCTCCTGAGGTTGGCTCTTCAATTAAAAGGGCAAGAAATCCTTCTGAAATAACTCCAGATGCAAGCATTTTCTTAAAATTGATTTTGGCAATGATTGAAAGACCCTGAATCAAATTCGAAATATTTTCTTCCCCATATGATGTTTTTAAAGTGTCTAGATCAGAGGTTTTTATTAAAACCAACCCAAGTCTAAATCCTTGCGGGATTGAGAAGAGATAAGCTTCAACATCTTTGGTAAATTTTTCAAATGTGGAAAATCCTGTTTTATAATCCAAGTCCCGTTCGGCAATTCCAACCCGATTTCTTCGAAGCAAGTACGAAACCTTCATATTCAGGGTTGTGAAATCAAGGGGCTTTAATAAAACATCATCTGCTCCAAGCTCGATTCCTTTAGATAATATTTCAGGGGAATGATTACCTGTATAGATGACAATAATCAGATGGCTATAGCGAATATCGGATCTTAGCGTTTGCAGTAAATGCCACCCGCTATATGAAGCCAAACCTAAATCAAGAAAAATGATATTCGGGGATTTTTGTTGTAATGTTGCAAGAAGCATTTTTTCATCAGTCAAGATATCTGCTTCAATATGGAGTTCTTGAAGAGCGTTTTTTAAAATAATAGCAGCATCGGGATCATCGTCAACGATAAGAGCCTTAATAGACGCCGGGAGGGAAGAAGAGACTAGTTGATTAAGAATCAGGTTAATATTGCTTTCTGTAATTGGTTTTCTCAAAATAAAAGAGAAATGTTTTTGCACAAGGCCTACTTCTGTGGCCAAATTATCATCTGAAATAATAATTCCAATCCTAGGAGGGTCTTTTTTTGAAGAAGCTTCAATGACATCCTCTCCTTTTAATTTATTGATAGGGTAATCCATTTCAACAATCAAACATGTTGGTTGGATAGCCCCGGATTCTAAGTTTTCGATGGCAAGCTTTGGATCCGTTTCACTTATGAGTTTAATACGTTTCTTGGCGGCATGGACATTAAACATGTGTTGTATAAGCGTGTCCGCAGTTACTAAATAGATGCTAAAAGTATCTTTTTCTTTCTTTGCAGGACTTTTTTTGTAGCTTTCTAGAGGTTTTTCTTTTTCAGGCTGAAGGTCAATTTTTTGAAAAGCAAATAGAGTCTGTCTAATAATTTTTTTGCAAAAGGTGATAAAATCAGAGGAGGGGCTTTTTAGATCAGGCTCAAGAAGCGGCATTAATTTAATATCTAAAAGACGGCAAAGTTCACCTAAAGATTTATAGCCATAAGATAAACCGCTTCCCGCAAGTTTATGAGCCTCCATTCGTAAATTTCTAACTTTTTCAAGATCATAAAATTCAGAGAGGGAGTCTACTAAGGCTTCCATTTTTCCGATCTTGTCAAAAGCTGAAACTTTATAGCGTTCCAAGAGTTCGTTAGAAATTTTAATTTTAGAGATTAGGTTTTGTTCTTTTTGGAAAAGGGCTCTTAAAAAAGCTTTTGCTTCCTCGCTTGAAATATCTACAGGAAGGATAAAATCGGGGTGAAATTCTTCAAAAAGCTCTTTCAGCTTCTTCTGATTAAAAGGTTCGCATAGAATAAAGATTGATTTTAAGTTGGGGTTTTTGCTTTTTAATGAATTGATTTTAGCTAGAATGGAATCTTTCTTTGTTGAATCAAAGTCTAAGAGAGCCCCTTCCAACCCTTCATTTTCTTCTTGTACAAGCTCAGCATTAAATAAAGGGAAAAGAGATGAAAATAGATCTTGAAAATAAGACTGCTTTGAGATTAATAAATATTTTTTTGAATTACTCGCATTCATCTTATTTTTTTTTATTATTTTGTTATCGATATTTTTTTACACACCTCGTTACCAGCAATGCTGTAACATTTCTCAATGATGTTTACAATCGGTATTTTTTTATTCTTCTTACTAAAAATAAACCTTATTCAAGGAAATGAGGTTTCCAAACCTATTGAGGTCATTCAGTCCTACGATTTGATTCAAAAATGGAACGATCTATACAAAAATGACCCTCATAACCAGGAAAATACCTATCAATTAGGAGAAAGCTATTACAAGCTTCATGACTTTCGAAGTGCTAAAATCTATTATAAAAAAACTTTAGAGTTAAACCCCGATCATACCGACGCTCTTCTTCGATTGAGTTATCTTTCTCTATGGGAAGGCGACCTTGAGGCCGCGGAAGAGGGTTTTCAAAAAATTTTGAAAGCACATCCCGATTATAAGGACGCTCAAGAAGGCTTATTAAAAACCACCGAGCGCAAAAGAGATTTAAATAAAAAAAACAAAGATTTTCTAGGTCCGGAAGAAGAAGCAAAGAAGCTGACGCTTGAGAAAAAGCCCGATGATACAGAAGAAAATCTTGTAAATAAAGCTCTTAAAACAAGCGATTTAAATCAAGCCATCCTCTTATGGACGAAACTATATGAAAAATATCCCGAAAAATCCGAGTACAGCTACCGCCTTGGCGAAAGTTACGCTCAAAAAAAAGACTACATTCAAGCAGAATTCTTTTTGCAGCAAGCTTTAAACTTAGACCCTTCCAATACGGATGCCTTGCTACGACTAAGTTATGTGTATCTTTGGCAAGATAAAAAGGGTCTTGCGATTGCTGGTTTTCAAAAAATCCTAGAAACTCATCCTGATTATGAAGATGCCATAGAAGGGCTTAAGAAAGCTTATACGTCAAAAGAAAGCTATCATGAAGAAGGCGGCTCTTTCTATGAGAAAGAGCTCGTTCAAGAGGCCCTACACACTCAAGATGCCGATCAAGCTATTGAAATCTGGTTAGAACTTTTTCATGCCTTTCCTCAAAAATCTGAGTATAGCTTCCATTTAGGGACCCTTTACGCTGAAAAAAAAGATTATGAGACAGCGGAAAAATACCTCATCCAATCTTTAGAAGCAGACAAAGAAAATATGGATGCGCTTCTCAAATTAAGCTATGTCTATCTTTGGCAAAATAAAAAAGAACTTGCCATTGAAGGTTTTCAAAAAATTCTAGAAAGCCATCCTGAATATCAAGAGGCTAAAGAAGGGCTTGAAAAAGCCTATGCTTCTGATGAAAAAGAGGAAGGTCCAAAAAAAGTTTCTTTATATGAGCAAGAGCTACTTGAAACTGCCAAGCAAGCGAAAAGCCCTGATGAGGCCCTAGAAATATGGCTTAAATTGCATAATGAGTTTCCGAAGAAGGCAGAGTATAGTTATCAAGTTGGCGAAAGCTATAGTAAGAAAAAGGATTTCAAACAGGCGGAAATTTATTTAAAAAAATCTCTAGAACTAGATCCTGACAATAATGACGCTCTTCTTCGCTTAAGTTATGTGTATCTATGGCAGGAAAAATTTAAAGAAGCCATAGCCGGTTTTGAAAAAATATTGAAAAAAGACCCCGACTATCAAGATGCCAAAGACGGCTTAAAAAAAGCAAATGAACAGCAATTAGCTAAAAATGAAAAAAAAGACGAGAAACCAAAGAGAACAAAAGAGGAAGAGAGAAGAATTGAATGTGCCAAAGCCTTAGATAAAAGGTCTATTTTAGATCTTGAATTTTTAGTGTGGCGTCTCCTTCTTTGTGATTACCCAAATGACCCAGAGTATTTGTATAACACAGGAAAAGTAGCCGCTTGGATAGGGCGTTTTCGAATGGCCGAAAGATATTTACGGGAAAGCTTATGTAACAAAGGTTTTAGAGATGATGCTTTATTAAAGCTTGGCTATCTCTATTTGCTTTTAGAAAGATGGGATGAATCGTATGAGAGCTTGGCGCTTCTTTTAGATAGGAACCCTGAATATGGAGATGCCTACCTTGCTTTAGCAAGGTTGGATTTTAGAACGAGGTTTTTTTGCCGGGCAAGAAACGCCTATCATAATGCTTATCTATTCATCAAAGGCAAATATGATAAAAACATAGCGTGGAGAGAGTATTATGATACCCGTCTTTTACTAGAACCTTCAATCCGATTGACCGAAAAATATGCGCAAGAGCTTGAAAAAGACTTAGAGACTAAAGAGGAAGCTGCCAGGCGCTATGTCTGGTTAAATGAAGCCAGGTATCAAGTCGCTCTTAAAGAGGGTTTGATTGGCTATCAGGAAGTCGGAGCAGGCTATGAGCGGGAAAAAAATCTGGCAAATGGGCTTAATAACTTTTACGTCCATACATTCAGATCTACGACCGGCTTAGATTATTTTTATAGCCCTATGGCCAAACTTACTGCCGGGGTTACCTTTAAAGAGGCCTCAAATCGAGGAGATCCCATTTACAAATTTCAAAACGCGATCCGTGTAGAGCCTTGGTGCGGCGTTGATTTACGAAAAATATGGCATCATAGCAGCTTAAACTACTATAGGGACTCGTTTATTGTTAAAAATTTCCAAGAAATATTCTCATTTTTCTTAGCAAGAGACAATTTCGACTTTTTTTATGAGTACCAAGCATTGCCTTTAGCTCAGTTTGCCGGAGCCTCAGGTTATTATAGAAAGTATCATGATGATATCAGAAACGATGAAGGGAGAGGGCGTTTTTGGCTCCAAACTACTTTTCCGAAATATAAAGAAAATTTCGTCATTCGATACCAATTTGAAATAGGAGGCTTTAGAGAAACTGAAACCGATTACTACTCTTTTAAAAAGCAATGGGAGCATCTTGCCAAAATCTATTATTGGCGTTCTTGGTCCTGGCTTGATTATGCGGAAATTGCCTATCAACATGGTTGGAGAAGCTCGAGAGATTTAAATCAACCGATCAACGCTGTCTTCTTTCTCAAAAAACAATTTATCAACACCAATCGTGTCACCATGCAGATTAGAAAAGTCTTTAGAAGCAGTCGAGATGTGAATTTTGAAGCCCTTTATTATTGGGACACAGCCGGCTATAGAGCTTTTGCATTAAGAGGTGATTACAGATGGATTTTTTAAAGAACTTTTGTAAGCCAAAGCACAAGATCATCGTCAACAGCGTACTTCTCTCCAGGAATAACCGGAATGGTTTTATAGGTTATCCCTTTGCCATTTGCCTTATAGCCTAGTTGAAAGTATAGTTTTTGAGCATTTCCATAATCAGCATAGAGCCCAACACCCAGGCCGATCTCGGGGTACCCTTTTTTTCGCGCCTCATTTTCAATATAAAGAATTAGTTTTTTGCCAAAACCTTTCCTACGCCATTTTTCAGAAATCCAAACATCGTTTATTTCCGGAATCTTAGCCTCTTCAAAATACGAATAATCCGATGCATGAAGGAGACTCCCATACCCAATTATTTCCCCTTCATATTCTAAAAGATACACCGTACGCATTTGATTTTGATGCTCTTTATAGTATTGCTGCCATTTATGATTGGTTGCTTGAAGAGAACTCCAGGGGAAACAAAAATTGTCAACTAAAGATTTTATATCTTCTTCTTGCATTTCACGAATAATAGATAGAGGCATACATCGACCCGTGCGATTTAAAAATAAAGATGATTTTACCATTCAAAAGTAATTCAGAATAGGTTAAAATTAATTCTAATATTCTTTCTTACTTCAAAGAATCCAAAATGAATTGGCTTGCTAAGGCAAATACTAAAGAGAAAAACGGAAAAATCCTTATTAAGGATCTTTTTATTCTAGAATGGGTAAAAACAGATATTCTTTCCCCTGAGATTCTCTCCTTTAAAAAAGATCTAGCCCCTCTTGCAGCTGAAAAGATCTCGGAGAGCGAGCTTAAATTTTTAAAGAAATATCCAAACGCGGCCTCGAGTGAATTATTTCTCATGGCTTGTAAGCCCCTTTTAGAAAATGGCCTTGAGAAAGCAAACTTTCAAGCCATTAAAAACTCTATTAAAGATTCGGTAATGCAATTTTACAATGCCGATCTTTCTAAGTTTGGCGAAGAGGTCATTAAACCACTTCTCAACGATTTGTATTTTTGCGTCAGATTAAAAAGCTTCGATGAAAAAGAAAATTTAGGCTTTCTTTTATTTTCAATCACTCCGGCTATGGCTCTTGGCGATGTTAAAGTGATTAATTTTTTCATGAAAGAAGAAGTCCCAAGTCTTTTGCGGAAATATCTTATGGGGATTATCTTTGAAATCCTTCCTGAGACCAAAAGAATTTTTCTCTTTGCCAGACCAACGGATTTGACAGCTTTAGAGATATATGCTGCCATGGGTTTTAAAGAAGATGAGAATCCTTTTCATGACCCTAGCCATAAAATCAACCATCAAAACCTTAAAACGTTTGAATATAGAGCTGCAAATTCAAAAATTTTGCAAAAAGCTTTTGAAGACGAAAACGTTCAACTCCTTCTATAAACATTTTTTTTATAATTTTCTGATTAAAAAAGAGTTAGGTTAAGTGCTAGACACGAAACCAAAAGATCGGTATTGCTTGTAAATAAGATTTTTTAATTATTTTAAAAAGAGAATTTTTATGAAGCAGTTCATCTTTAGCGGTTTAAAAAGTTTGATCTTTTTGTTTTTTTTGATCTTCGTAGGGCAAACAACCGCTCAAGATCAAAATTCTAGATCCCCCAATAGGCCAAGCAGCAATAAAAAGCCCAATATCCTTGTCATCATGGGAGATGATGTGGGTTGGTTTAATATCGGTGCTTATCATAGAGGGATTATGTCCGGAAAGACCCCTAATCTCGATAGACTCGCCAAGGAAGGGATGCTGTTCACAGACTACTATGCAGAGGCTAGTTGCACGGCGGGGCGTGCTAATTTTATCACAGGCGAGCTTCCCATTAGAACAGGTTTGACAACAGTCGGTCAAGCTGGGGCGGATGTCGGAATCCCAAAAGAGGCCTGTACAATTGCAACGGCTTTAAAGGAGCTTGGTTATGCTACCGCTCAATTTGGAAAAAACCATTTAGGTGATTTAAATAAATTTTTGCCAACCGTTCATGGATTTGATGAGTATTTTGGATACCTCTATCATTTGGATGCTATGTCAGACCCCTATTGGTTTGATTATCCCGAAGATTGGATTGATAAAACCGGCCCGAGAAATCTTATTCATTCATGGGCAACTGATTTTGATGACCCAACAGAACAACCTAGATGGGGAAGAATCGGAAAGCAAAAAATCCAAGATGAAGGGCCCCTAGCCCCCTTTCCCAACATGAAAGATAGACAAAATTGGCAGGAGGGTCGAAAAGCAAAGTATGATATGGAGACCTTTGATGAAGTTCTAGTCGAAGCTTCGAAAGGGTTTATGGATAAGGCAAAACAAGAGGGTAAGCCTTTTTTCCTTTGGCATAACACCACAAGAATGCATGTTTTTACCTATCTTTCTCCTAAATATCAAGCTCTCATGAATTCTAAAACAAACTATAATGTTGAAGAAGCCGGAATGGCCCAATTAGACGATTCTGTGGGTGCGCTTTTAAAGCACTTAGAGGATATTGGCGAAGCGGACAATACGATTGTTATTTTTACAACAGATAATGGAGCTGAAGTCTTTACTTGGCCAGACGGGGGCATGACTCCTTTTAGAGCTACAAAAGGGACAGTTTTTGAAGGCGGCTTTAGAGTCCCTTGCATCGTTAGATGGCCGGGCCATGTAAAACCGGGTTCTATTGAAAACGGGATTTTTTCAGGCTTGGACTGGTTTCCAACTTTACTTGCAGCAGCCGGGAACCCAGATATTACTAAGCAATTGCTAGATGGGGTTCAACTTGGTGATCGATCTTATAAAAACCACCTTGACGGGTATAATCAGATAAGCCTGCTTAACGGAAAAGGCCCTTCTGCAAGGCATGAAATCTTCTATTTTGGAGGAGCCCAACTTGGCGCCATCAGAATTGATGATTTTAAATTCCAATTCTTTCAGCAGCCTTGGGGCTGGCCCGGCGAGAAAATCGTAACCGATATGCCGACCATTGTGAATTTACGACAGGATCCGTTTGAAAGAACGCCGTCCGTTCGAGGTGAAAGCATCAACCATATGGCCGGGGGCTACATGAATGACTTTTTTGCTCGTGAATTTTGGCGTTTTGTAGTAGTTCAAAAAGCGGTTGAGCGACTAGCCGCTACGGCCCTTGAGTACCCTCCCATGCAAGATCCCGCCTCTTTCAATCTCTCTGCTGTAAAAACAAAAATTGATGAGATGATGAAATCGCATGAGGGAAAATAGTAGATCATTTTAATTGGACGACTCCTAGGAAAAAAAGTTTTAAGCTTCCTCTTTGGATAAAACAAAAGAGGAAGCTTCTTGTTAAAACGGTTCAAAAAAGGTACAATAAATCCTTTATGTACCTCAATGACTCGTCTTATGAATAAAATAATTCTTTTCTTAACAACCCTTATATTTAGCTTTAAGTTAGATGCCGATGATCGTTGGTTTCGCTATGAGAGTCTCTCCAAATCCTTAGAAGCGCTTAGTGAGGATGATCTTTTGAGCCTCCTTAAGCAAGGGACTCCCTTGGAGTCGAGTTGGGGATCCACTTTAAGAATAGAATTTAACGGTATTCCAATATTTGTAAAACTAATCTCTCTAAACGAAGTTGAAGGAAATGAAGAGAACTTAAATTCGACTAGGAATGTCTTTAAGATCCCCCTTTACTATCAATACGGTGTGGGCTCTTCTGGTTTTAATGTCTGGCGGGAAGTTGCTGCAAATGAAAAAGCAACAGAATGGGTTCTTGCTGGAAAAACTATAAATTTCCCAATGCTATATCACTATCGTATTATTAAAAATTTTAAGGAAAGAAAACCTCTTGGAGAAGAAGAGTTTCAAAAAGAGGTTGCTTATTGGGGTAACTCAAAAGAGATTGGCGATAGAATTATAGCTAACGAGCGGGCTGAAAGCAATGTGGTTCTTTTCTCTGAGTATATCCCGGAAAAGCTAAAAACCTGGCTTCATAAAGAGCTTAAGAAGGGAAATAGGGCTATTGACAAAGCCATTGCTATGGTAGAGAAAGAACTTCAAGAAACCACCCTCTATTTAAAAAACGAAGGAATGATTCACTTTGATGCCCATTTCCATAATATTTTAACCGACGGCGAGCATCTGTATTTTTCAGACTTTGGCCTTGCACTAAGTTCTGAATTTGATCTTTCAGAGGAAGAAGTTCAGTTTTTTAACCTTCATAAAGATTATGATCGCTACTTTGTTCTAGCAAGCCTTGCAAATTGGATTGTAGCAAATACCTTTGGAAAAGAAGGCATGGAAGAGGTTATGAAAGTTTATGCTGAAGACAGAATCCCTGAATTTAGACCCGATTCTTTAACGCCTTTTCTCGAATCCATCTTAAAAAGAAATGCGGCACTAACATTCAAGATGGGTCAATTTTTTAATAGTTTAATAAAAGAAACAAAAGAAACCCCTTATCCAAGCGTTGATCTTGAAAATGAGCTTTTTTAAGAATAAGCTCCAGAGCTAATCTTCCTTTTGGCTCATTTTATAAGCTTTCAACCAATTTTTAAAATTTATGGCCCCAAGATTTGCTTTTTTCTGTGGCACAAGTGTGTTTTGAGAAAGCTTCGCTCCATAATAGGGTGCATTATTATCATGCACAACTGTCCGAGGGTCATTTGTGGCTTTCAAATACTCTTCTACAAGATCCGACAAGGTGAAGCGTTCGGGCCCGGCGATTTCAAGGGTGCCATTGACAGGTTTTTCAAGCGCTACTTCAAGCAAAGCGGACGCGACATCTTCAGAGGCTATAGGTTGAATGAAAGCAGAGGGTAAATGAATGCTATTTTCGCTGATACCTGACTCTGCAATGCTTTTTAAAAATTCAAAAAATTGAGTGGCCCTAACAATAGTATAGGGGATCTTGGATGCTTTGATAAGGTTCTCTTGAGCAAGCTTCGCCCTAAAGTAGCCGCTATCCGGGAGAAGGTCTGTCCCTACAACTGAAAGGGCCACGTGATGGGAAACCCCCGCTTGTTTCTCTTCATCAATAAGGTTTATTGTTGAAACCTCAAAAAATTTTAAAACCTCATTTTCTTCAAAGGAGGGTGAATTGGAAACATCGACGACTACATTTGCCCCTTTAAGGGCCTCTTTTAGACCTTCGCCTGTAAGGGTATTCACACCGGTAGAGGGAGAGGCGGCGATAACCTCGTGTCCCAATCTTTTTAAATTGCGGACAAGCTTAGACCCTATAAGCCCGGTTCCACCAATAACCACGATTTTCATAAAAACCTCTCCTTGTAGCACTTAAGAATAAGGTTAATTCCAAGAGAATCCCCCTATTCTTACAGAGATGAATCAAAATCCTATACTTGTAAAGTTATTTTTAAATAAGCGCAGGATGTTGATTCTGTGTGATGGATCAGAATATAACCACCTTAAAAATGGATGCGAACTCGTTCATTCGGAGTTTTATACGAAATTAGTCTCTAAATGTGAGATAATTCGCTTCTGATTGTCAAATTCTAGATAATTTAAGGCCTCGCTATGAGTTACCCATATAAAAGCATCATGTTCACTTTGTGAAAGCGTAATTTCTGAAGGGGTATCGACAAAAGCTTCAAAAGCCGGTGCCATGACGATAGCATCCCTTGAAACTTCATAAAAACATTCCAAAGCATCAGCTGAATACAATCGATCAGGTGTAATCCCGTTTTCTTCATTTATTTCTCGTAGAGATGCTTGCCAAGCGGTTTCTCCTTCTTTGATTCCGCCTGAAATCATTTGCCAATTACCTCCAAGGTGTTTACCGCATCTTCTTAAAAGCAAATAATATGATTTTCCATCGTAGATTTTCACCATATAGGCTACCATGTAAAACGGCTTTACAGCCAAAGCAAACCTTGCGTCTATCGAATAGGGGTTTAGGTCCATGAGGACACCTTAAAGATAAATTCATTTCATTTGAAAAATTCCATTTAGCATACTTTATCTCCGAAAAAATTTGATTCAAAATTTTTCATGTATCGATCTAGAACTTGCAGATGTTTCTTACTCATTTTTAGGAGGTTCAATATGCTTGGTAGCGGCAAGCGTTGTAAAAATAAACAAAATTTAATAGTCTATTTTATAACTTCTACTAAGCCGGCTTCAATTTGGAATAAAAGCTTTTTTCTATAACAATCAATCTATAAAAAAATGAATAAAGAAAATTTTATACGCCCTCCTACTATAAAAGCTGGGGACAAAGTTGCTATTGTTTCACCTTCTTCCGGAATGCCATTTCTTTTTCCTTGGGTGTATGAGCAAGGCTTAAATCGTATTAGAGATATTTTTCAATTAGAGCCGGTGGAATTTCCAACTGCACGTAAAAGCCCTGAATATTTATCTCAAAATCCTGAAGCCCGCGCTGATGACATTAATAGAGCCTTTGGAGACTCATCAATAAAAGCCATCTTTGCGACGATTGGCGGCAATGATCAAGTTAGAATTCTCCCCTTCCTTAATAAAGAGGTGATTAAAGAAAATCCAAAAATTTTTATGGGGTATAGTGATTGCACTAACCTGCATTTATTTTTATGGAATTTAGGACTTGTCTCTTATTATGGAGGGGCTGTTATGGTTCAGTTCGCAATGGGTGGAGGTATGCATGACTATACGGTACAATCAATTAGAAAGGCATTATTCTATCCAACGATTGGAAAAGTTTTTCCCTCTCCTGAATATAGTGACGCTGATTTGGATTGGTCTCAAAAAGACAACCTTAATAAAAAACGACCTATGTATAAGGGAGAAGGATTGTTTTGGCATAACAAGCAAAACAATTTAATTGAAGGAAGACTTTGGGGAGGGTCTCTTGAAATTTTGGATTTCCATCTATCCATCAGAAAATATTTGCCGTCTCAAGATGAATTAGAGGGCGCCATTTTATTTATAGAAACTTCCGAAGAAATGCCTTCTAGCGGTTTTATTTATCGTTTCGTAGCAGCTTTAGGAGAACTGGAGTTGCTAAAGAAGTTTAAAGCCATTCTTGTAGCCACTCCTAAAGCTCAATTCTGTAGTCAGTACCCCCCTGAAGGAAGAGAGGCCTTTATTTCAAATCAAAAAAATGCGATTAAAAATGCGCTTAAGGACTATGGCATACATATTCCTATAATTTTTAACATGAATTTTGGACACACCGATCCTCAAATAATCATTCCTAGTGGAGGAAGGATTAAGATTAACTGCCGATCTGAAACCATAGAATTTTGTTAAGGAATTCACAAAATTTTGGAGGAAGGTTCTTCAATAAGAGTCTCAAAGCGAAATTTAATATCACTAAAAGGCCGTTAAAAAGGACCATGCATTTTAATTTTTTCCCTTTATCGTGCGTGAACCTCAAAAATTCTAAAATATAAAAAGCCTAAGTTAGCGCAAAATGCGCACATTAAGAACATACGAGTAATTGGAAACAATCTTGCATAAAAAACCTTTAAAAAGATGGAAATGAATTTAGGTGATAGTTAGAGCGTCTCATCCACCATAATACAATTTTCAAAGGAGCCGGAGCCTGCTTGGCTAGCAATTAACCCAAGCACGCCATCAAGTTCTTGCAGCTTTGCCATGATTATGGGTAGGTCATGCTCGAGACAGATAATCTGCACTTGGGGGCCTGCGTGAGTTGTAAAATAACATTCTATTCCTTGGCTTCTGAAGGATTGCACTTGGTTAATGACTTGATAGGTAGCATCCGTTGCATAACAAATAGGCGGCGTGCAGCTAGCAAGGACCTCTTGAAGTTCAACCCAATCCCGTTCCATTATTTCTCCGAGCTGTTTTAGGTCTTTTTGACGTACTGCCTCCACGACTTTATCAACACGATTATGAGAAACTTCACACCATATGGGGTAAAGAGGATTTTTTACCAATATTGGCGCAGACTCTTTTGAAGAAAGGAATTTCGCGTTTTTGGTAGTAATGACGGCAATCAAGCGAAAATCCGGCCAATGATCTTTTTCAAAGATAGTTTCGCCAAATGAATCAGAGCCGTCTTCTTTTTCACCGCGATAAAAGCGAACAAAGCCGCTAGAAACAGATCTTGCAGCAGAACCTGATCCTAATCGCGCTAACGCCGATATTTTAGCTATAGGCCAATCAAGATTTGAGATTTTTACAAGGCCTGTTGCAAGGGCCGAAAAGCCACTTGAGCTACTTGCAAGACCGCTTGCTGTTGGAAAATTATTTTTAGTTTCCACTCTAAAGCGATGAGAAAGACCTGTTAATGATCTGAAGAGATCTAAATAGTTTTGTATGCCTTTTATTGTTTTTTGCCTATTCGCTTCATCATCAAAAACAACTATCTCATCCTTATCCTTCTCAATAATAGAGATGGAAGTTTCTGTGAAGACTTCTTGCAAAGAAACGCCAAAGCTATCCTTGGTAGGTAGTTTTAAAACCTCATCTCTTTTGCCCCAGTATTTAATAAATGAGATATTTACAGGGGCTCTAACGTAAACGGTTCTAGAAAAATCTAATTCACTATGGGTTAAAGAGGTCTTAGGGTTAGCTTCATCTGAATATAAATTTGATAAAGCGAATGTAATAAAAAATAGGATTGGCGTTATTGAAATTTTAAACATAAGCTGCCTACGTTAAATTTCATGGAAGTATAGTTGCAGCTCAAACAATTTGGCAAGGATTACCGGATCGGAAAAGTCTAATAATTACTACTTATCTAAAGTAACCCATCTTGATTCAATAAGGTTCTTATATTGCGTTTGCATTCTTAAAGAAAGAAAGCTCTCCGCAATTAAAGTTTTCCATTCTTCTTGTGATTTCTTAAATCTTAAAATTTCCTCTTCTAGAATTTTTTTAGAAAGTCCCAGTCTCTCCATTCCAAAATATTCCACTAGATCTTTTCGGTTTAATCTGCTTTTTTTACCTCGGATCGGTAAAGCGATCTCTTCTTCAGTTTTCATGATAATTGAGGTATTTAAGAGATCGTAAGCAGGGGTTAATTCTACTTTATTTTCTCGTCTTATTAACGAGAAATTTTTCAAATGCATATCGTCATTACCAATAATGAAGTTAAAGATTACAAGCCGAAATAATTTCAATTTTTCTAAAACAGGAAAAGTGCAATGTTTTTCAATAACTAAAATAACCTTCTCCATGCTGGCTTCATACTTGGTGTCTCTGCTATATCCTAAAAGTTGAGAAAAATCCTCCACAGCAATTTTTTGGTTTCCTGATCGATCAACCCTTTTAATTATGTAGCTTAAAGAATTATCTATATTGTAGATTAGCCCATGAAAGGGAATTTCAATTTCAACAGCTTTAGCAAGTCTCATCGTCAGATCTTCATTTTGAGGAACTTCCTCATATAAATGATGAGGTGGTTTTAAAATGAATCGTCTACCTTTTTCCACAATTTTAAATTCTTCTTCCTTTACGTTTAAAGCAACGCTCAACTTGGGTTGAACCCCTTGGATGGATAGTTTAGAGGCATACTGTACAGCCTTCTGTATTTGTTCAATTGGTGTGTAAGGAAATTTTTTTAAATTTTTTAAAGAGGTTGATAAAAGCCGAAGTCCCTTAGGTGAATAAAGATCGTTTGAGAGCTCATAAGTAATTGGAAAGCGGTTCATTCAAATGCCTCAACTGTCACATTTCCGACAAGATCTTTGCCGACTGTAATGAGTTGGCCTATCAAATCATCACGATCAAGCTTAGCGTGTCTTAATAGTCCTTCTAGCATCATACCTTCGGGTAGCAGTCCCTCAAAGAACGGCGGAAATTTGTCATATTCATAGACTTGCTTTGTGGTCGGCATCTCTAAAGATATGGAGGGGGCCTTTATATCCTTCCATATAGATAAATCAATTTTTCCCTCTGAATATCTCCTCTATTCTTCCCGCTAAAACTCCATTCACAAATACTTTAGCTCTTTTCATTCAAGCTCTCCTCAAATAAAGCCATGAGAGGACCCTGAAACTTTATTTCTAAATTTAAAACTTTAAAAACTTTTAAAAGAGTATCTAAGCGAATTGAGAGCTTTCCGTTTTCGATATCAAAAATAACTGTTTTACCGAGTCCTGCCAGCTTTGCAAGTTGAGTCTGCGACAATCCGCTTTTCTTCCGGTGAAACCGAACAATGGAGGCAATAAGGTCTAAATTCACGAGGCTCAACACAGGTTAAATTACCGCTATAGCATTAAAAAAGTAAGATAATCGTGGGATCTAGGCAATTGAGCGTATATTTAAGAAAAAATTACCGCTATAGCAGCAATTTAGTTAGCTTTAAATTTGATTTTGAATTTATCGAATGAATCCAGTGACGTTTCTTATCTTCCTTTTCTCGGATTTTAGATCTACCTTCATTCTTATAGCTTTTTGGATCTACACTTTCTTTACTAAATATTTAATCATTTCATGATCTGTATCTAAAACTACTAATTGAAAAGAATACATTCATATAACTAATATATTTAGTAAAAAATATGGCTAAATATGAATTTACATGGAATTTTTTCAGGATTAACCTTTCAAGAAGTGTCTGAGGCTTGTAAAAAGCGTCTTAATCCGGAATTAGATCAAGATAAAACGGCTTTAATCACTCTTAATAATAGTATTAGCAGAACAATATTTTGCAACAGAATGAGAAAGGTCGTGAACTTGACCCATTGTTGCATTGCTCTAGGTTCTGTGTTCCCGTTTTGCATTGGTCTAGGTTTAGCTGTAGTGGCGCCTTTAAACCTTGCAGAAAAGGTCTTGAAAGCCTATAGACATCCCTTATTAGGTTTTGCAGCATCTGCTACGACCTATATTGGATTAGAAGCAGCAACGCTTGGCGCCATTTTTTTTGTCAGCATACCTGTAATTGGGGTCTATAGGGCAGCTTATAAAAAAGTCAAATCAGCATTTAAACCAGATCTATCTTTTCTCGAATTCGAAAAAGCTGAAGAAAGAAGAAGCCTTGTAAGTTTAAAAATAAAAGAAGCCGGTTATAAATGGGAGCATTATTATATGCCCCGTCTGAAGCTAATTTTTGCCCTTTTTTCAGAAGGATCAAAATTTGCTAATGCCCTTCCAAATGAACTCCAGGTTAAAATTTTAAAATTAAGCATGCCCTTTGCTTTGGAAATTTTAGAAATCGCCACCAAGGAAAAAATAGCCCAAAAATAAAATTAAATAATAATTTTAATTAATGTTTTTATGTAAAGTCATTATTTTAGTTTACAAACTAAATTTATTGATAAATAATCAGACCCTTGAAATTACTTTTTATATTTTTTCGAGGCTCGTATGGCAAACCCTCCTCTAATCAACACCGCAAGACCCTTATGGGATGATGATGATACTTGGTACATCGTGAACCCTACTGTCTTTGGAAATAAGCTAAACGCTCCAAGTGAAAGTAATGTGCCAAAAATAGCCTCTGTTGCTAGTGCTTCCTTATTTAATAAGGATACAAGCGAGAACATAGAAAAGAAGGATCAAGGGGTGTCCTCTTGCGCTAAAACTTCATTAAGCAATTCTCGTTCTTTATCTCAAGCAGTCTCAAAGGCCTCTAACTTCATAGAATTTGGAGCTATTGTAAAGAAAGCTAAAGAAGATATTTCTTTTTTTGGCGGACGGCATATCTATGTTGAGGGCTATGCAGGCTCTGTAGATATTGAAATTTTAGCGGCTCGAACAATAGCCTTAATCGTTGGCAACTACGAATTCACGGAAGAAGAGAGGGTTATTGGAAAAGAGATAAAACCTATTATTGATACTTTGTTTAAGAATAACTATTCGAGAAAAGTAACAAATTTACTCACAAGAGTATGCCTTGCTGTAAGAGACTTCTTCCGCAATGTTGCCATTATATTTGGTGGGTTATTTTGCGGTTCAATTGGTCTACGTTATTGTTGGATGTATGGCAATGAGCGTGACTCATTTAAGTATTACACAATCTCCCAGTATCATAAAGTATTTGGCAAAACACCTTCAACTTTACCTGATATGATGAGATATAATCGCCCTGATAGATGGTTTGTGAAGTGATTTATTTTTAATTTGTATAATTTTTAGCGAATACATGATCTTTTTAATTTAACAATCATGGATGCTAAGAGCCATGTCAATTTTTCATTGAAAATTCATTTAAAAATCCATAGCATCAATCGTTTTTTTTTAAAAATAGATATTGCGGTGGTATAAGTGACCAATTTTTTAAAAATTTTCTCTAGTTTTTCTTTGAACTTTTGCTCCAAACGATACAAGCTAGTCGCTATAGTCATCACACCTTAATAAGGGGATCCAAACAGCAACTTTGTGCAGTACCAATAATTTTCTCCAATAGCTTTATACTTCCAAAATACTTAGTTTTTTTTGGGGAAACTACGTTTCAGAAGTAAAATAAACAATAGAATACCAGAAACTATAAAAAACATAAATACCTGCCAATTCCAAAAAATGAATGGAATCAAATATGAAGTTTTTTATACCTGTAGCAGCTTTCTTAAATAGAGTTAATGGAGGAGTGTTTTTAAAGGTATTTTGAGCCTCTTGGTATAATTCTTTTGCGTAGAGGACTCTATCGTGCATATTTGAATCTTCAGCACTTGGAATATGGTGATAATAAGTAATGGTATCATCACTAAGGACCACGCTCTCCATACTTTCATCATAGTAGGGAACATCCCCAACAAAATAGTTCTTTTTTCTAAAAAGCATTCGCAATTTTATGCCATTCGCTGAAAAAGGATAGTCTTTTAAATATGGTTTAAGTGTTTCATTGTTATTCAAAGAAGCGAGTAGCTTTTCAGTTGCCAATAGTATAAGAGCTCTGGCTTCCTCGCAATCTACAGGATAAAAATATGTGCATTTAGTACGAATTTCAGATATTTCAGAAGGCGCGTCCCCAGCTACCATCCATCCAATAGACCGAAAAAACAAGTTATATTTCTCTTTCATTTCTTTTTCGAAAGAAGTTAAAATTCGATGTAACTCGTCTTCAAATTCCTTCGGGTGATGAATGGCAGGATTTATGATGGGGTTTACAGCATTAAGTTTAACAGCGTCTTCAAAAGATTCTTCAATTTTACTATAAACAATATTTTTAAAATCTGAAATATCACTAAATGGATCTGTTGCAGCATATCGAAGATGCAGCTTTTTGACACCGCTTGCATCTTCCTTAGAGTAATAAGAATACACGCTTTCAATACTACCATCGTCATAGCTCCAATTAGGTGAATGTAAAAAGCTAATATCAACTCCCAAAACGTCTGGATTTAAAGATGATTTGTTAAAATAAGAAAGCATGATTGGGTCTGCATGAACGGCTTCTGAGAGTCTGAAAATTACTGCTAATACAAGCGCTCTCGCTTCTTCAAGTGTTGCGCGGCGATAAGCATAAAATTCGGGTTTATCACTAAAAAATTTATGTGTAAAACCTCCTTCTACCCATTTTAAACCAAATTCCTCTTCAATTTGCTTTCCAAAAGCTCTTTGAAATTCCTTGATATGGTTCTTATATTGTGTCTCATTGAACTCTTTAGAAATATCTAATTGAATTTCCGCGCAAAAAGCAGGGCAAAGGCTTGTTATCAAAGCAATGACAATAAAAATAATCATTTTTTTAGAAGTTCTTGTGATGGGTCTGATTTTATCCATTAATCGATCATTTTTTGATATTTTTTTATGATGTTCTGACATTTTATCTTTCAAGTCTCTTTGATCAAAAGCTTCAAATACTAAGAAAACCTTATTAATTCGTTTTAATATTAATGATTAAATGTCTCTATGGTAGGAGCCTCTTAATATGAATAACAGAAACTTCAAACTTTGGTGCCGTCTTTTTTTGTAGGTTGATAAGATGCCATCTTAAACCTCTTGTTAGTATGTAAGTTATTATTTCAGTGCACCGCGAGCAATGAATCTAGCTTGTTTAAAGTATTTAATTCAACCTTCTCTTCAGCGACGCTTACTCTCAAATCAACCCGTTCCTTAAAAAGAGCTCTCATCATTATATTGCTTCAGTTTCTCTAAAGCTTCCTCATATGTTTCTTCTTCTGTGGTATAGAATGGTGCTATTGGATTGGCTTCATCATTTGTATGAAAAAGTAATTTACCGTACAGCGAGCTTGCTACACATAGATTAGGATAAAAAACCCTTTGATTTTGAGAATCTCTTATATATATCGTAATATCTATATTTTTTGGAGTGAAAGGATAATTTTCCAAATAGGGCCTTATTTCCTCGTTGTTATTTATTTCTTCTAAGAAAAGATCTGTTAGTTCAATTAGGAGCTTTCTTAGTTCATTTTTATTTAAAATGCCTTTGTGCTGAAATTCCATAGACAGTTTTTTAACATTGTACATCAGGCTTCCACCTGACCCAATACATTTTAATCCATATGTATGTAAAATTTTCGCTTCAAAATCTTTTCTAATGTTACCTGTAATATGGAGGTAGTCGTTTTCCTGACTGCGTGCCTTAGGGGGCAAGAAAAATTGTAAAAATACTAAAAGTGATGCAATGGTTTTGAACATAAATTTTTTTGTTTTGCTAGGATGAGGGCACTTCATTACATTGCTTTAACTTCTCTAAAGCTTCCTCATAAGTTTCTTTTTCTGTGGTATAGAATGGTGCTATTGGATTAGCTTCGTCAACTGTTTTAAAACGTATTGTTCCATATGAAGATTCAGCAATACATATATTTGGGTAAAAAATTTCCTGCTTATGTAAATCTATTAAATAAATGGTTATATCTACATTTTTTGGTGTAAAAGGATAATTTTCCAAATAGGGTCTTATTTCTTCATTGCTATTTATATCTTCTAGATATTGACTTGTGAGTTCGATTAAAAGTTTTCTAAGATCATTTTTATTTAAAACCCCTTTATGCTGAAATGCCAACTCCAATGATTTAACATTGTACATAAGGTATCCACCACTTCCAATACATCTTAGATGGTATTTTTTTAAAATTTTATCTTCAAAATTTTTTTCTATTCTCGCTACAACGTAGATATAATTTTTTTCCAAGGGTAATTGCGACATTAGTTTTGGAATTGTTAAAATAAAAAAAAATGCTGTTACGATCTTTATCATCATTAATGTCCTATAAATTTAGTTGCATGATTATAAATGACGTTTTTATATGTTACGCTTCTAAAAGAATGATCTTGGAAACCTCCGGCTAGTGATTCTAGAAACTTAATGGTTCCTTGTTTAACTGCCATATCAAAGCCTGGATTATCCAACATAGTTACAATATCTGAATCAACTAGATAATGAAACACGTTTGCACATAAATAACGATCAATATAAGCTGCAGGTGCAATAGCTACAATTAGAATTCTATTTCTTAATTCTTCAGGGTATTCTATGAGAGCATTACGTGTATGGATAGCACCTTGACTGTGGCAATAATGAAGAATGTAGCCATCCGGCCCAATTTCATCAAATTTTTGATCCCAAAGCTCACGTAGCTTTAATGATGGTTCTGTGCATTCATAATTAAGATTTATGTAGCTTTCAGTTAAATCATTCAAAACTCCATGACTGCAATTATAAACTGCATCAACTCGATGATCTCTTGAAAAAGTAGAAATATATTTCGCTGTTTTAACGGCGTAGTCATAAGTATTATTTATACCGTTAACAAACGTAATGGCTTTTTTGTCTAGTTTTTTGCCTTTTACAGAATAGGCTCGAGACCAAACTCCATTCATTCTTGCAATTTTAGATGGATCCCCTCTGCAAGAATAATAATAAAGCTCTTTTTCAAAGTTTCGATAGGTTAGTTTAGGTATTTGTGTCGCCACTTGAGTCGGAACGTTAGTATGCGCTTGATTAGAAACTTTCGGACATGGATTTTTTAAATGATACTCTAAACCATAATTGTTTAAGCCATTCATTCCAAAAAAGCCGTAGGCGTCAAAATGGGTCAAGGGCTGGTTTTTAACGTAGGCATAAAGGTTGGGCCCATCAGCATCACCAAGAGGATCTTTCGTAATCCACCGGCCATCTTCGGGGTTGTAATAACGTCTTCCAAAGAAAATAAGGCCTGTCTCAGGATCCAATCTTTTACTTGAATATCCCCAAGGGAGGTTCTTTAATTTAGAGCTTGTAAATTTCTGTTCTCCAAAAGCGCTATAATCAATTTGACAGCAGACTTTTCCTGTTTTTATATCCACAAGACAAGTGATGCAACCATTGTGATCATTTATCACCGCATAGGTAAGACCTTGCATTTCTATAGCAATGGTAGCGCGAATTTCAGCGGCTAAGCCTTGACCTAAAACTCGGAAAGATATGGTTTGATTATTCTTATCAAAAGAGCCGATTTCATTATTCGATGCATAAAGATATTTTTCAAAAGTCTCATTGCCGTACTCTTCAATGACCGTTTTTGAAAGCCTTCTATTAAATGAATCATAGAGGTAAGACACTTCAATTTTATCCGTTTTAAAGCGAGTAAGTCTTCCCAGCGCATCATAGCTATAGGATTTGGAATCCTCATTTGAATATTGGTGTATGAGATTTCCATCATCATCGTAAGAATAAGATTGTTCATCTTTTGAGATAATTTGGTTTAACTCATTTACTTCGTAAAATTCTTCATTTTTTTGTAAGCGATTGTTAAATCCGTCATAGCTATAGTTATTTGTAAACGTTCCTTTTTCCGCACTCAGCTGATATAAGCCATCGTACGAAAAATGAGAAAGGTGAGGGCCCGAACTATCTATTAAGTTTCGTTCGATGACATTCCCGGCTTTGTCATAGATAAGATTTTCCGACCATACAGGTGTGGATATCTCTGAGACCCGCCCTATTTTGTCGTACGAGAAAGAGGTTTCAAGATTAGGGTAAGAGGCGTTTAATAACCTCCCTGATAGATCATATCCATTAAGAGAATAATGATAGGTTTCATTCATCTCAGGTGAATATCTAACAATCTCTTTTAGATTCTTAGCTTCGTAGGTATAACCAACGGAGGATCCATCAGGTAGAGTTATCGTTAAAATGTTACCCAAAGAGTCATAAGTGTAGGAAAGGGACAATCCATTGCCTAGTGTTTCTTTCACTAACTGATTGTCGGTATTATATTCTCTAAAAGTGAACGTTTTCATGATAAGATCTTCAACACTAATTACATTATCTAAGAGGTCATGTTGAAAGATATAATGAATAGATCCATCGGTTGATTTTAACTCTTTAGCCCTTCCTAACTCATCATAAGTATAAACAAGAGAAACCCCGCTTGGCTTAGTAACAGCCTCTTTAAGCCCTTTAGTATTGAAGTGAACTTGCGTCTTTTTTCGTTGATCAGATTGAGAGGATTCGACAACCGAAATTAATTTACCTGATAAATCATAGGTTTTTTCTGTTGTATTAGATTTGGTCTCTTTTCCTAAATAACTTGTTTCTATGGTCTTTACAATATTTCCAAGGCCATCATAAACATATTCTTTTTTTGAAAGTTTTTCATTTAAAGCATTATACTTTTCAAAAATGGCATCTTTACCAAGAGCATTCTTTTCAATCCTATGGATATTCCCGAGGGCATCTGTAATTTCAACGAGTAAAACTCTTTGGCCATGCTCATTTTGATAAGTATAGTTATAAGAAGTGAGTGTTTTATCACCTTCTGCTGTTATAACTTCAACGATCTCTCCAAACAAATTGTAAGAGGTTTGTATGATTTCAGCTCCCTTCTCCCCCCAAGAAATGTCTTTAATTTTTCTGCCGAGCGCATCGTATTCATAATTCTTTTTATATAGAATTTCGCCTTCTAACGTTTCTATTCGTTCTTCAATGACACGATCTAAAAGATCGTATTCTTTATAAGAACAAGTTGCCTTTGATTCATCTGCAAAAGTAACGGTTTTATATAAGCGTCCTAAATTGTCATACTCATAAATTTCCTTGAAGAGGCCTCTTTTCTTAAAAGAAAGCCTTCCTGCAAAATCATATTCATATTGAGTTTCTATGCCGAGACAATCAGTTTCAGAGATCAAATGAAAGGCGTTATATTTTGATGAAGACTCTTTTATTTTATTTCCTGATGAGTCATAAAAAGTCTTTTTCAATGGCCTGCCAAAATAATCACTATCAAGAATGATCAAATTGCCAAGCTGATCTATGGATTTAACTAAGGTACCGTCGAGTGCATACTCATTCCTCTCTTCTGTTCCATCCGCATTTATTCGATGGTAAGGGGACTGGCGTATGGTATTTTTAGTGATAGTTTCGCCCCCTATGGCATCAATTGTTCTACATACTCCATCTAAAGTGTCATATTCAGTAATAGTAGTAGGTCTAAATAGGATGCCGTCTTTGCCAACAATCGCAGGAAGCTCTGTTTTAACTAGTCGGCCAAGGTCATCATAAGTGTAATCCGTTCGATTTCCAAAATGATCCGTTTCACCAATTTTCTGAGAGGCTTTATCATAATAAAAGTTTCTTGAAACACTAAAACCTTCTCCATTAGAAATTTCTTCCTTGACAAGTCTATTACAAAAATCATAGGTGTAGGTGGTTGTATTTTTAGGAAGGGGGCCTGATTTAGATATTAAATTTTTGAATTCGTCATAAACATAATTTATAGTATGTCCAAGAGCATCTATTTCTTTGATTAGATTGCCTTGAGAGTCATACTCCCAGCTTCTTGATAAAATGTATGAACCTTCTCCGTCGAAAAGCTCTTCTTTAATAAGTTGTCCTTCAAGAGAATAAGTATTTACCGTTTTTCTAAGAAGTTTGTTTTCATTTTTTGAAAAATCAAAAGATAGATATTCGATTTCCTTAGGAAGGCCTCTTGGGTAAACTAGGTTGGGGTGTGTGATTGTTATATGCCTTTCAGACGCGTCTTGTAAGTTATCAACCTCTTGAGAGGAGCCGTTATCTTTTGTTTCTTTAATTAAAAAGCCGCTTTCATCATATTCAAAAAAGGAACGCTGTACAATTTTATTACCGACGTAAACAAGTTGGCTTTTGTAATTTGAGGACTCAGGATAGTAGCTATAGACTATTCTTTTTCTACTGTCTGATTCTTCTATTATATTATTAAACCCGTCAGCGCTGTATTGATAGCTTTTTTCATACACCTCTACGCCGCTTCTTTTAGGGATGCCATACCCATCAAACTCAACAGGCAAAAAATTCCCGCCCGTTAAATTTCCATATAAACAAACTTTAGTTACATTCCCGACGTTATCATAAAGATACTGCGTAAATTTTTTGCAGAATTGGAACTCATCGACCACTCCAAATCCAACCAAGTGGCCATTCTGATAAAATGAACCGGTTTTACCAAAATTTGTGATGTTCTTACGGTAAAGTTTAAACTCACCCGATCTTTTTACGAGGTATTCTTCTATGCATTCCAAGTGGGAATCATTATATCGATAAATACTTTTTCGACCTAAAGCATCATTGACTTGAGTGTAGCCGGCACTTATGCCGTTTTGAGATAAGTTATCAACGCTATAAGAAAATGAATAAGCTTTGCAAGGTTCTCCTGATAGCCCAAGCGGCCTTATGATTTCTTTTACCCTGGCAAAACGATAATCAGGTTTCGATGTCAACGTCCCGGTATTTTTTTTGTCTTTATACTTATAGTAGCTTATTTCTGTGAAACGTTCAGGGGAAACGGATTTTTTTATGATATGATTTACTTTAAGATCATCAAGTGTCTTAAAGTTTTCATAGGTATAATTAACTGTGGGACCAAAATCACTTTCAACGGAGGTTATAAAACCCCCTTTTAAATTCTGCAAGCAGTCAAAGTAAGTTAAATTCAATCGAACCCTTTTACCGGTGGGGGAATAAATATTGATTGCATTTTTCTCTCTATTGATTGCGACGGATGCTAAATGCTCTTTTTGGGGACTAACAAGGGTGACCTCCGAAACTAAACTCGAGCTGTCATAGCCATAAATGTATCTAAATCGATTGGCTTTATTATAAGCTGATAAAAGATACGCTTTATTTTTTTGAAGTTTATATTCATAGGAATCTCCCGATCCGGTTTTTAAGGTCCAACCGTTATCGAAATTACAGAGATTGTTTCCTAAGTTTGTTTTTCCACTTGGAAAGTTGGCTGACCCGTTTGTTAAACCCTTTTTCCACATAGAGGGATCAATTTTAAAATTCTTATCAGAGGGTGACTCATAGTTAACAATTGTTCCTGTGCCACTAGATACCACAAGAGTTGTTTTGTCCTTATCTTTAATGCCGTTTCTTCCTTGAACATATTGAGACTCACACACAACCCCTGAATGATTTAAATTCCATCCCCAGCTCAAATTTCCCACCCCACAGTGTGAGCTTGAACAGTTTCTTTGAATAACGAAAGGTTCTATTCCTGGAATAACAAGATCTGCCTCGACTTCGAAATAATCGCCGCTGACAGCATTAACACATCCTCCAACCACAGCAGAAGGGAGTCCTTCAAAATTAATTAGTGATTTTTGTTGAACAGTGTCATTCTCTTTAGCTTCAGAAAAAAGGGTCGTAGAAAAAAAGGTCAATAAAGATAGCAAAATGAATTTCATGAACGAGCCATTGATGTAGAGCAGTTTGCGTTGTTTAAAAAAAAGAAGTCCGGACTTATAAAGAATTATAATTTTAATTCACAGATTAAAATTAATTTTAGACTTGATAATTCTATGTATAGAATTAAAATTTAGATGTTTATGAAATTAAAAAAGATTTCGATATTGTAAATGCCCTTCCAAATAGTAAAAGGGATCCAAAAACGGATTTTTCATCATTTATATAGTGTTTAGAGAGCAATTTTAAAATAAATATTTTTTTGAAAATTCTAAAACCGAATTTTACATCTAGTTTATTGAGTTCGGAGAACAGAGGCTAAATTAGACTAAGTGTGGAAACGATTCGTCTAATTTTAGAAGTTATAATTTTCTTGATAGTTTTAGGTAACAAATATTTTTAATTAAAAATCTACATGAAGATCTAGGTGAATTTTCAACGGCTTAGGTTCATGCCGATCTTTAATGTTGTTAGGGGTGTTATTAAACATTACCTTTATTATTTTTTAAAATTAGGTAGATAATTGTTTTTATTTGAATAAAACTATTAATATAGATAATATTGTTTGTCTTTATAAAGATTAAAAATAATAAGGGTTTTATGAATTTACAAGGTATTTTTTCTACATTAACATTCAAAGAGGTGTCTGATGCTTGCAAAAAGCATCTCACTCGTGATTTAGATAAAGATAAAAAGACTTTAACTGCCCTTAATGGAAGAATTAGCCACAATAATTTTTGTAGAGATTTGAGACACCTTGTGGAATTGACCCATACTGTTATCCTTATGGTCTCCGCAGGCCCTTTCTTATTTGGGTCAGCAGTGGCCATATGCTTACCTTTAGTTCAAGCAGAAAAAGCTTTTAAAGCATGTAAATACAAATTAGCCGGCTACGTTGCAGCGTCAACGACCTTAATCGGATTAGAAATTGTTGCTGTTGCCGCTATTGCAAGTGTTACTTTTCCTATAGCTAGAATTTATAATTCGACCCTAAAAAAGGTTCGATCTTGTTTAAAGACAGATTTATCATACACAGACGAGAAAAAAGTTTATACAATTCAAAAATACATTGGACCAAAGGCTGAAGCTGTCAATTATCACTGGAAAGAGAAATATTTGCCTTGCCTATTGATAATTTTTGCTCTTTTTTCAGAAGGCTCAAAATTTGCTGATGCCCTGCCAAACGAATTACAGCTTAAAATTTTAGATCTAAGCATGCCTTTTGCTTTGGAAATTTTGAATATCGCATGCCAGGAAAAAGCAAGCTCCATTTAAATCTAAAGCCTTCTAATGAAAGTGAAGCTTTGCTTTGAGCGAGCTTTACTTTCTTTTTAAGAGTCCATTACAGGAATGAAGGGCCGTCAGACTCTTGCCTTCTGATTCTGCTATAAGGTATACCGCCGCTTTTTTTTTTTTAAAACTAAAAGCAGTAATCGTATTTACTACATTTTCATCCCTTAATTCAGAGGGTTCTGAAAAAAAGAAACCAGGTACTTCCGCAATTTTTCGTTCAGCTTCTCCAATTATTGGAGCATCTTCAACCTTTGCATGTCGAGTGATTAGATTCATTTTTTCTCTTAAAAATTTTTAACTCTGTCGCATTATTTGGATACGGTTTTCCTTACAGTTTATCATAATCGATACTTTTAGTACTAACCCGCATGATTTTTGAATGGAGCTGTAATTGTTATCTATAAAAAATGGCTTTATAAATCAATCAAGAGCGAAAAAATAGGCTCTTACATTCATGCAATTACTAAACGTTCGGTATGGAATGAAAAGACCTTTAAGAATCCCGTTTCAAAAAAAATAATTAGGTTTTTTCTGTAACATTCCTAATGATTTGAAATTGAGGAAACTAAATTAAAAATTGTAAAAAAATATTGTTTATATTTGCAGGTCTGGATAGGGTGTTGTCGAATTTAGATGTTATTTTTGGTTTTATCAATTTTGCTATAAATAGCTGATTAAATGAACTTGGCTGTCATAAGTTTTTAGTGAATTTTTTCCTTTAAAAATTGTGTTTACCCGAAGGAAGGTAAATGCTCTTGAAGCATCAAAATTTCCAGAGGTAATAAAATTGAGACGATTAATCGCTTGGTATATGCGATGCGAATTAAAGATTATTAAATTATCAAAAGGAAATTTATGATTTGGCGTGTACTTATCTTAGCTCTGACATCGATTCTTCCGCTTTCTGCAGTCCAAGAGAATGGAAAAGATGCAAGCGTAAACTTAATTCAGGACAAAATGCTTTGTACCGGGTGTACAAGTTGTTCTCCAAGGCCTACGGTAGCTGAAGTTTTGCAGGCCATCCAAGTAGCCCTAAATAACAATATTCTTCTTTTTCCCCAGGTGGAGCCTCTTGTTATATCAGTCCTCCAACAAATTATAACTGACGGAGGAATCGGCGTTGTCGGTCCGGCAGGTCCCGCAGGTCCGGCAGGTCCCGCAGGTCCGGCAGGTCCCGCAGGTCCGGCAGGTCCCGCAGGTCCGGCAGGTCCCGCAGGTCCGGCAGGTCCCGCAGGTCCGGCAGGTCCCGCAGGTCCGGCAGGTCCCGCAGGTCCGGCAGGTCCCGCAGGTCCGGCAGGTCCCGCAGGTCCGGCAGGTCCCGCAGGTCCGGCAGGTCCCGCAGGTCCGGCAGGTCCCGCAGGTCCGGCAGGTCCCGCAGGTCCGGCAGGTCCCGCAGGTCCGGCAGGTCCCGCAGGTCCGGCAGGTCCCGCAGGTCCGGCAGGTCCCGCAGGTCCGGCAGGTCCCGCAGGTCCGGCAGGTCCCGCAGGTCCGGCAGGTCCCGCAGGTCCGGCAGGTCCCGCAGGTCCGGCAGGTCCCGCAGGTCCGGCAGGCCCCGCAGGCCCTGCAGGAGGTATCCTTGATTTTGCTGACTTTTATGCTCTAATGCCACCGGACAATGCGGCTACAGTTGCAGCAGGCGGGGACGTTGATTTCCCACAGGATGGACCAATTGGCGGAGGCGGAATTTTTCGTACCGGAAGCGATACATTTAATTTAACTGACATCGGCACCTATCAAGTTTTTTTCCAGGTTAGTGTAACCGAAGCCGGACAGTTGGTTTTGACTCTAGATTCAGGCGGTGGCGCTGTTGAGCTTGCCTATACAGTGGTGGGTAGAGCAACGGGCACTTCTCAGATCGTTGGAATGGCTATTGTACAAACCTCGGTAGTCAACTCAATTCTTACAGTACGCAACCCAGCATCGGAGTCTACAGCCTTAACCATAACCCCACTTGCTGGCGGTACAGAGTCTGTTTCTGCGCATCTTGTAATAACAAGAATTCAATAGCCACTAAATATAGGAAAAAATTTTTATGATTTCACTAAAAAAAATAAACTTTCTCTTAGCTCTAGTGGTGACAAATTCAGTTGGATGTGCCTTTGGAGACTATTATAATTATTCAGATTGCCAGGATAATAATAATTGTTATTCGTGCGAGCCTTGCCAACCTGCTTGTTGCGGAAGAGGTTACATAGGCATTGAGCTATTATATTGGAGGGCCTTTAATAGCGGTTTTGATGTATGTATTCCAGGTGATGTTTCAACTGTTGTAACACCGCAAGGAACCGTCATTACAGATACCTCCGGAAGATGGATAGAACCGGATTATAAATGGAAACCCGGATTTCGGATTGGGGCATTTTATGAATTTGGCGATTGTCCTGTATTTGTCGGTTCGTTATGGTCCCATTTACGTTCGCATTCAGATGGTTCGAGAAACGAAAATTCAATTCGATGGGATGTCGATTATGATGTGTTAGATCTAATCGTAGGCTATGATTATGATCTGAATTCATGTGTCGGCTTAAGGCCTTATGCCGGCTTGCGATATGCTAGGATTGATCAAAAAATACAATTGGATGGATTTTCTTTAGAAACAGCCCTCGTAGAGGATTTTTTTCTTATCGATGTTAATAATAGGCAAGATTTTACAGGAATAGGACCTTTAATCGGAATTGAAGGCGACGTAGGTATAGGATGTGGTTTTAGTGTATATGCCAATCTTTCTGTAGCCTGTCTGTATGGAAATTTTAAAGTTCACTTTCATGAATTTGAACAAACTATTGATACAATCAGCTTTTGTAATGCAAGAAGAAATCAGGACGCTAGCATAGCCGTAGCTGATGCTGGGGTAGGTATCCGTTGGGAAACCTGTTATTGCAATACCCAGCTTATACTGCAACTTGGGTTAGAACATCATCGCTACTATGACTATAACAGATTATGTCATGGTGATTTAAGCTTTGACGGGGTGAATTTCTCTATCGGTATAGAGTATTAATCATCTCTAGTCCAAAAGCTTTGAATTAAGAGCTTTTGGACTAGATCTTCGCATTACGAATGCCACACACCTCTAAACTGACAGCAAAGAACCACACTTAACAGTCTTGTTCTTTGAGGGATGCAATTTTAGCATTGTTGTAGCTTTTTGTCCATTTCAGAATCTTTCAGAAGCTTAATGTGATAATAGCAACGCTTCGCCGAAAAATATCAAATGAATCATGGCTTGTATGTCTACTTTTATGCATTTTTACATTCGGTATAGGACTTGTTTTATATCAATGTTTTCGAAAAAAGATCTTGCACAAGTTCTGCACCATCATTCCGGCAGCATTACAGATAACATCAACCTAAACCATAGTGAATATGTTACAGAGAACATAAATCTTAGATTGAACAAGTTCTAAGGTATTTGTCATCTTTATCTTTATTCCTCTCAATCCTTTTGATCTGTAGAAAATCCTTATATTGTTCTTCGGTAATCAGCCAAAATTTAAGCTACAATTCATTAAAGCATTGACATTCTCGTTACTAAAGGATGTATCACTTTTTGCATGTTTTAAGGTTAATATTTAGGACCCCATCTCTCAGGAATTTTATATCCCTTCAAAGTTGCTGGAGTTGAAGGTGGTTTTCCGAACACCTTTTCATATTGAGATCTCGTGTAATAATTAAATGAATCACGCTCATCGGAATATTTCCATTGCCATCTTACACTTACTTTTCCACAAAATACTCCACCAAGAAGGACTGCAAGATTGCGAAAGAAATCCCTTATGGCACAGCAAATCCGTGTTATTATGTTTGTGACTTTTCGTGAATAATTTTTTTCAAATAAATCATCTATAACAGAAACAACTTCTTTTCTTGTAATACGTTCTTCCTGATTGAATTCATAATTATTTGCCATTAATTCAATTGCTCGAGAAGCTAATGCTTCTATGTCTATTGATCCTTTATAGCCTTCAGCATAAATATACCGCCCTCCAAAGAAAGAAATATCTTCTTTAACCTTTTTTACAATAGATGCAAATTCAATAAAGTTAGAACTTGATGATAACGCTGTTTTTAATTCGATTGTCATAACTCTATTTTTTTGTAAGACGGGATTTTTTTCATAAGATTCATTTGGCTTTGCGGATGAATTACAATGAGTTATTTTTTTTGGAGTAGAAACTCTCTTTATTGCAGCATTTCTAAATTTGGGATTAGAGAAAGCTGTCCTGAAATTACCTGAGTTATCTAATGCCGATGCATTATTTGGATCGAAATTATCAAAGCTTTCATCGAAAAATGTACGATCAAAAACAAAATAAGAAGGCTTAGTATTTGTAGGAATTGTCATATAAAACCTCAAAACGATTAATAAAAAAAAACTTTCAAAGCCATCTACAATAACGAAAATTATAAATGAAACTGTATGGAAAATAACAAAAAACAATAAAAAAATAATTTTTTGATAATTAAACCTTTTGACTTAGATCATTTTAAAACATTTTTTATATTATAGCTGCCTGAAAGACGGTGCAATGGCTGTGCAATGACTCACCATTTCGGCCATGCAAAACCAATATGATCCGATAGGATTTTAAGAAAAATCCCGTTAACATACTACTCAAAGCGGCTGGATAATATTGGATTGGGTAAACTTCTTCCGCATTCGTAATGCGGAGGTCGCGGGTTCGATCCCTGCTTCAGGCAATCCTCTTTTTCCTAGGCAACTGAAATATTATCTCCTATGTCACCCTTTTCTCTAAAAAATTCTTTCCTGTCAGGATTTCCAAAAAACTAGGAGCTCTAAAAACTGTCTAACGTAAGATATTGTCTTGAGTCTTAATCAAAAATTATTCTTAAGGTTGATGCAAAAATGAAGTATTTCTATACGAACTTCAGAAGCCTAATATGAACGTCCCCAATAGAGCTGAAAAAGCCTTAAAATTGACTGGAACTTTCTATTTAAGATTGGTACAAAAAAAGGGCAAGGCCACTTCATTTCAGTAATGGGTAAAACGAAAGTGAAACCCTTCTAAATTATTCAATCTAGAGGGGTTATGGATTGCCTGAAGCAGGAGTCGAACCCGCGACCTCCGCATTACGAATGCGCTGCTCTACCAACTGAGCTATTCAGGCTTTTAGTGGAATTTTATTCAATTTTAAGGTTATTTTTGTAGTCCTAAAATGCGGGTGGTCTATGTCTTGGGTTTATCTTTTCTTAGCCGGAATACTTGAAATCGTCTGGGCTTATTTTTTAAAGAAAGTAGATGGTTTTTCCAAACCATTTTCACTTGCCATTATGATTTTGGCCATGATCTTAAGCTTTTGGCTATTGAATTTGTCTTTAAGGACTTTACCTCTAGGGCTCGCTTATGCTGTTTGGACAGGCATTGGCATTGCCGGAACCGTGATTGTAGGCATTCTTTTTTTAGGTGAAGAATTCGATATTTTAAAGATTGTCTGCATAGCCATGATCCTTGTCGGCATCTTTGGCCTAAAATTATTAACGCCCTAGTTGTTTTCCGAAGGTTAATTGAAAATCTACAAAAGAATAAGGGGGGTCTTAAACCCTTATTGATAGGTATTTCTCGGTCAAATATTCATAAATGCCGTTTGGGCCGCCTTCCCGGCCAAGTCCTGATAGTTGAATGCCTCCAAAAGATGCGTAGGAGGCGCTTGGCAAACCATCATTAATCCCGATAATGCCATAGTGAAGCGCTTCAGAGATTGAAAAAACGCGAGATAAATCGTTTGTAAAAACATAAGCTGCCAAACCAAAGTTTCCTTTATTTGCAAGACCGATCGCTTGCATTTCGTCTTTAAAGGGAGTGATGGGTACTAAGGGTCCAAACGTTTCTTCATTAAAAATGGTCATAGTATCATCGACCGGATAAAGAATGGAGGGAGATAAAAAACCGGATTTTTGATACACGCATTTAGCCCCTTTTTTCATCGCCTCTTCTTTTTGAGATTTTACTTTTTTAATAGAGAGGGGATGAAGAGTTGTGCTGATATCCGTATCCTTATTTAGAGGAGAGCCTTCTTTTAAACGATTTAATTCTTTAATAAGAAGTTTTGTAAAAGGTTCAATAAGAGATTCATGAACAAGGATGCGATTCGCTGCAACGCAAGTTTGACCCGTATTCCTAAATTTTGCGACCATAAGTTCAGCTACCGCTTTTTTTAAATCTGCGTCTTCAAAAATAATAAACGGGGCATTCCCGCCAAGCTCTAAAGTCACTTTTTTTAAAGTAAGAGCAGCTTTGGAGTAGAGTTTTTTACCTACCTCAACACTTCCTGTAAAACTTAGTTTTTTAATCTCAAACGATTCTAAAAGAGCCTTCCCGATTTCAACTTCATCTCCAATTAAAACAGAAAAAGCGCTTGGCGAAACGCCAGAGTCCAAGCAAGCTTTTTGTAAAAGCAGTGTCGATAGAGGAACTTCAGGGCTTGGTTTTAAAATAATAGGACAGCCGGCAGCAAGGGCAGCTGCGACCTTTCTTGCCGGCATAGCTAAAGGAAAGTTCCAGGGCGTAATTAAAGCCGTCGGGCCAATTGGCTCATAGCGAATAAAGCATCGCTTTTCATTTTTTGAGGAAGGGACTTCCAGGCCATACACTCTTTCAGCTTCCCCTGCAAACCAATCAAAAAAAGAAGCGGCGTAGTCCACCTCAGCTTCCCCTTCAGTGATAGGTTTTCCCATCTCTTCTGCCATAACCTTAGCAAGAAGTGTTTTATGGCTTTTTAAAAGGGATGAAGTTTTCCTTAAGCTTCCAGATCTTGAATAAACGTTAATGTCTTTCCAATTTGAGGAAGCTGATGTCTTGATTGATCGTAAAATGTTTTTTTTAGAGATAGGGAAAACCTGAGGCTTTGAGTTTTTATTGAGTAAGGGGGTTTTCCCTTTCTCCATTTTTCCATCGATAACACTTGCAATCCATTTAGCTTTGGCAAGTTCTATAAGCCCCATAAAAAACCTTTTATTTTCATATTAAAAGTGGCAACCTTACTCTTTATCTTGGGTTTTAATTTGACGCAAGGCTTTGGTTTAAATGATTACAAAAACGAAAGATTCACTAAAGTGGCTGGAATTTGAACTTTTTCAAGATCTAAAGGCCTTAAGCCACGCTATTTTTTTAAGAAGCGGAGGAACAAGCTTTCCTCCTTATGATTCTCTCAATATGGGCTTTTCAACAGACGATAATCAAGAATGTTTGAAAAAAAATCTTGATAAAGCTTTATCGGTTTTTAAGGCAAGCCGCTATCAAAGAGGTCGACTTGTCCATGGAAACACCGTTTTAGAAGCAAGCGATGCAAAAGAAGCTCTTTCTGATGGGTTAATGACAAGTGAAAAAGATCTTGCCCTCATCATCACTCATGCGGATTGTCAAGCAGCTATTCTCTACGATCCGATCCATCATGCGCTGTCCGCTGTCCATGCCGGTTGGCGCGGTCAAAAGGCCAACATTTACAAGGAAGCTGTCCAAGCGATGCAGCGCCGATATGGTTCAAAACCTCAAGATTTATTGGTTGGGGTCTCCCCAAGCCTTGGGCCTAAACACGCTGAGTTCAAAGACTGGGAAACTTTATTGCCGGCCTCTTTTGCAAAATTTCGCATTGGGGCTTGCCACTTTGATTTTTGGGCGGTGGCGGAAGATCAGTTTTTAGAGCTTGGAATTTTAAAACACCATCTAGAAATCGCTAAAATATGCACTTTTGAAGAAAATGAGTCCTTCTTCTCTCATAGGCGAGACAAAATTACGGGCCGAAACGCAACTTTTGCAGCGCTTAGGTAAAAAGGGTGTTTTTTTCTTTAAGATTCCCTTGAAAATAATTGCCGGGATCGCAATAATCTTCCTTCATTAGCGTGAAGTTATTCCGCGCCTGTAGTTCAATGGTAGAACAGTAGCCTTCCAAGCTACGAGTGTCAGTTCGATTCTGATCAGGCGCTATTTTCGATTTCTCTCATCTCAGATCTGAACATCAATTTATCAAACACGCTGTTAGCGGCTCTTTTCTTTAAAAGATAAGCGTGGGCAAGTTGCCGATTCGCTAAAAATAATTACCAAGACCGAAATTTTGCTTTTTTTTAGCAAAATGCCAAAGTCAATATTTAAGGAGGGACAAGGCTTGGACGAACAAACACAACAAGATCAAATTTCTGTTTCTATTAAGGACCTTTTAGAGGCGGGCTCTCATTTTGGACACCAAACTCATCGTTGGAACCCAAAAATGAAGCGATTTATTTTCGAAGAGCGTAATGGTCTTTACATCATTGACCTCGCAAAAACACTTCAACTTCTCAGAAGCGCTGTCGGCTTCATTAAAGAAATTGTCGGCAAACATAGATCAGTCCTCTTCGTCGGCACTAAAAAACAAGCAAAAGAAGTTCTTAAAGACCTCGCAGAAAAGTGCGGAGAGTTTTATGTAACCGAACGTTGGCTTGGCGGGATGTTAACTAACTTAAGCACCATCCGTCAGTCTATAAAAAAGCTTGAGCGTATTGAAAAGAAAATCTCAACGCAATCCGACACCTTGACTAAAAAAGAGCTTTCGCTCTTGACTAAAGATCAAATTAAACTCGACAAAAACCTTTCCGGTATCCGGGCTATGCGCAAACCCCCAGGGCTTGTTGTAGTAGTCGATCCAGGCAAAGAACACATTGCTGTGGCAGAAGCTAATAAACTCGGCATCCCGGTTATGGCCCTTGTGGACACAAACTGCAACCCGGACCCTATCCAGTATGTCATTCCTTGTAACGATGACGCCTTAAAAAGCATTAAGCTTATTCTTGAAGCTTTAGCGCAAGGCATTATCGATAAGAAAAATGAAATGCAAGTCGGTTTCGGCAAAGAAGAAGATTCAGAAGAATCCGAGTCAATGGCAGCCTCAAAGAAATATGAAGGCGCTTTAGCAGGTGAAGGGGATAAAGATTAATATGGCGGAAATTACAGTCGATCTTATTAAAGAATTGCGCGAGCGCACCGGCATTGGAATGGGGGATTGCAAAAAAGCCCTCGTTGCAGCAGGCGGCGACATCGAAACTGCGATCACAAACCTTAGAAAAGCCGGAATGGCATCTGCTGTTAAAAAAGAAGGCCGCGCGACAAACGAAGGTCAAATCGGTTTCTTTGAAGCAAAAGATTGCATAGCTTTAGTTGAGGTCAATGCTGAAACTGACTTTGTGGTTAAAAATGACCGCTTCCAGCAGTTTTTAACGCATGTGGCTGAACAAGCGGCTGATACAAAACCTGAATCTTTAGAGGCTTTCTTAAAGCAAAGCTATGCTAAAGAAAAAGGGATGACTGTAGATGAATATAGAGCCAGTATTGTACAAACTATAGGTGAAAATATTCAAGTTAAACGCTTGTCTATCTTCCCAAAAAAAGCAAACCATTCTTATGGAATCTACACACACCTTGGCGGAAAAATCTGTGTCGTTGTTGACCTTGAAGGTGCAAGCGATGAAGAAAAATTGGCAAAAGATATTGCGATGCACGTTGCGGCAGCAAGTCCTTTATATGTCAATGCAGAGCAAGTTCCCGAGAGTGTTATCGAGCATGAGAAAGAAATTGTAAAAAGCCAAATAGCCGGTAAGCCCGAAAACGTAAAAGATAAGATTATCAGCGGTAAAATCCAAGCGTATTGCAAGGAAAACTGCTTAGTCGAGCAGCCTTATATCAGAGATGATAAGCTGACTGTAGCTCAATTTGTAGCTGCAAAAGGCAAGGAAGAAGGCAAAAATCTTAAAGTCGTTTCTTTTATCAGATGGGACGTAGGCCAATAGCCTTAAAGTTTTTATTTTGTTAAACCCGCAAAGAGTTTCTTTGCGGGTTTTTTTTTGGATTATTTTTTAGGAAGTGAGATTCAAAGTCTATTTTTATCTCCTTGAAAGTTAAATAAATGTTTTATAAGTTCTTTCTAGCTATAAATTAGACTCCTTTCAATCAAAGGGAGTTTCGAAAGAAGTCTATTAGAAAAAAAATGAGTTTTAATCCTTCGACTTAAGCTTTCTTTTAAAGGAGACTATAAATGAGAGAAACGGGGTCTTACAAAAGACTGCTCTTAAAAATTTCAGGAGAAGCGCTTGCAGGTGAAAAAAAATTTGGCATTGATCCGAAAGCACTAGAGGAAACAGCCGGCATAATTGCCTCTATTCATCAGGAAGGGTATGAATTGGGCGTTGTTTTTGGAGGCGGGAATCTTTTTAGGGGAAGAGAGCTTATGCCTCTTGAACTAGACCGAGTGCCAAGAGATCATATCGGCATGCTATCTACCCTTATTAATGGTGTAGCGCTTCAAAATAAACTCACTCAAAAAGGGATAAAAACAAAAGCTTTAAGCGCTATTGACTGCCCTAAAGTTATGGAATCTTTTACAAATGACCTTGCAGAAGAAGCTCTTTCTCAAGGCAAAGTGGCTCTATTTGTCGGGGGTACCGGCAACCCTTATTTTACAACGGACACGGCTGCGGCTTTAAGAGCTTCAGAAATTAGGGCAGATTGCCTTATGAAAGCGACAAAAGTAGATGGGGTTTATACAAAAGATCCGTTAAAATATAAAGACGCAGAACGCTATGAAGAAATAAGTTACAGAGACATGTTAAACGAAAAGCTTGAGATCATGGATGCAACATCAGTTGCCCTCCTTAGAACCAATCAAATTCCGCTTTTTGTTTTTAGTATGGAGCTATTGAAAAAAATGAAAATACAACAAATATTATCCGATAAACGTTTAGGCACTTTAGTCAAGGGAGATTAGCCATGCGAATCAAAGAGCAAACAGAAGAAGGAATGAAAGCCGCTCTCAACCACTTAGCACAAGAATTAAAGAACATTCGAACCGGAAGGGCCAATCCAGGAATACTTGATAGCGTTTCAGTTGAAGTTTATGGCTCGCCAATGCGTCTTAGGGACCTTGCAAATATAACAGTCCCTGAATCAAGACAGCTTCTTATCATTCCTTTCGATAAAAAAAATTGCGCGTCTATCGGCAAAGCGATTGAGAAGGCAAATTTGGGCTTAAGACCTATTGTGGAAGGGGATGTTGTTCGTATTAACATTCCTCCCATGGATGAGAACATCCGTAAGGACATGGTCAAACTGTGCCACAAGCGCCGTGAAGAAGCTAAAGTTGGCATAAGGAATGTAAGAGCGCACAATAATAAAATTGTTCGTGATGAAAAGGCTCAAGGGAATATTGGAGAAGACATTGTGAAAAAAGAGGAAAAGGAAATCCAAACCCTGACAGACAAATATTGCAAATTGGCAGACGATATGGTCGCGCAAAAGGAAAAAGAAATTTTGACAATCTAGCGATTCTCAAGGGGCTCGCCCCTATTAAGAAAACGAGCCTCTTAAATTTCTTAAAAAAAATCATCTTCGATGATTTTCCTTATTGTAAAAAATCAGCCCCAAGATGTATATTTAAGCCTCGTTAATGCAAGTATTAAGAGAATGTCTTAAGTCTTTTAAAACTAGCTTTTAGGCCCCATCGTCTAGCCAGGCCTAGGACACCGGATTTTCATTCCGATAACAGGGGTTCGAATCCCCTTGGGGTCAACGAGACTTTAGCTCAGCGGTAGAGCATCCCCCTTTTAAGGGGAGGGTCGATGGTTCGAATCCATCAAGTCTCAATTGCTTATTTCCCTTCCTTTACATAATTATCCGTATCTTCTATATTCAATTTTTTACGTTATCTCTGTTTTATCCTAGGTAGAACATGCTAACGTCTTTTATTTTGAATTTCTTAAAAAAAAGAATTACCTGACTCTCAATTAAAATATTTTTTAACCTAAAACGGTCACGTTAAGCATCATGATTCAAGAGTTCTCCGAGGAACCTAAAGAAAAATTGCCCGATCGCCCGCTTGAATGCAGCGAATGCAAAAAGCCGATTACCATCCGATATACAGAAATCGAAAAGGGAAAGTTTACCGAATTCTCCATGTGCAACGATTGTCCTTGCTTAAAGAAAAAGCTAAGGGGTGCTCCTCTTGAAATGGCTGAGGGTGAGGCGGTTAGAGCCGGACTTGCTTGCGGCAATTGCGGGATGACTTTGGAATCTTTTCTTGTCGGGCATCCGCTTGGATGCAGCCAATGCTATGCTGTTTTTGCAGAAGATATTTTAAAAGAACTGCATACCAGGGGAAGGCTTCCTCCAAAGACAGGCACTTCAAAAAAATCTCAGCTTCATATGGGAAGGTCTCCTGGAGAAGTCGTGGAGATAAGCCCCTCGCTTCAATTGATTGCTTTAAATGAAGCTTTAAGCGAGATGCTTAAACGAGAAGATTATGAACAGGCCGCCATGATTCGCGATCAGATTAACGCATTGACTGAAAGTGCAGAAAAAGAAAAGAGAGAAAAAAAGCAATGAAGGATTCTGTTAAGCCAAGGGATATGCTTTTAGAGAAAAGTCCTTGGCGAAATAACTCTAATAAAATTTGGTTAGCCTCTTCTCTTTGCCTAAAGCGAAATGTTGAGAAATTCAATTTTCCTCCGCGTCTTTCAGGAGATCGGCAAAAAGCGATTGTGACTTTGATTGGCAAAGAGATTTTAAAAGAGGATTTGGATAATCCTGTTTTATTTAAAGCCGATAAAATGGATCCGCTTGACAAGGAATATTTAACCGAGCATTTTCTAACGACAAGTGATTTTCACCATGCTCATGCAGGCGAGGCGTTTATCGTCGACCATAGCTCACGGTTTTTAACCACTCTAAATATTCATGACCATATTCAATTCAGAATCATTAATGTAAAATCAGATCCTGAGAAGTCCTTAAACGAACTAATAAAAATTGAATCCGCGGTCGGGAAAACCTTAAAGTATGCGTATTCGCCGCGTTTTGGTTTTTTAACAAGCCATCCCGAAGAGAGCGGGACCGGCATGGAAATGAGTATTTATATTCAAGTGCCGGCTCTTATCCATACAGGAGCTATAGATGCTACCCTCGATAAAATCATGGATGATTCCATAGAAATAACAGGGCTTCATGGCAGTCCGACTGAAATTATTGGCGATCTTCTAGTATTAAAAAATCAGTATAGCTTAGCTGTCACTGAAGAGACGATTTTATCTTCGCTTCACCAAGCGGCCACACGTCTTACCTTAGAAGAGAATAGCGCGCGTTCAAAAATCAAACAAAAAGAAAACCCTGAAATTAAAGATCGAGTCAGCCGAGCTTTTGGCATTCTAATACACTCCTATCAAATTGAAGCTTTAGAAGCGCTTAATGCCATTAGCTTAATTAAGCTTGGGGTAGATTTTGATTGGATCAAAGGCATTTCAAATGAGAGTTTAAACGAATTATTTTTAAATTGCAGAAGAGCCCACCTAATTTGCTGTCAACAAACTCCCATACAGCAAGAGGAAGTAGGTCATGCAAGAGCCGGATACATCCATAAAGCTTTAGAAAAAGTTGAGCTGCTTATATAAGCTATGAGTTCGCTAAAAGCTGTCGCTATCAACCAATCGTCTCATCTTCACTACAATGACCATCTCGTTCCTATAGCGGATGTCATGGGAATCCCCTTACTTTTAATTGAGGATGATTCTTATGACATTACTAAAAAATTTTATCCCGATGCCCTTCTTGAAAAAATCCCTTTTGCTGATTTTACCCCTGAAACCTTAATTCAAAATTATGATGTCCTTTTCATGTCCGATCTTTGGGATAGAGAGGTGTTTCACGCTAAATTTGACTTTCTTGAAAGCAAATACAAAAAGACGATGCGCAATGTTCATGTGCCTCACGGTTTTTCAGATAAAGGTTTTTATTTAAGAAAAGCTGCTAATGAAGATATCACTTTGGTTTATGGCCAAAACATGATGGATCTTTTTAAAGCTGAGAATGTCCTTCAAAATCTGAATCAATATGTAATCGTTGGAAATTATCGATACACCTATTACAAAAAGCATCAGGAATTTTTCAACTCCCTTGTTTTAAAAGAGGTGATTCATCGCTTCCCCAAAAAACAAAAAGTTATTCTCTATGCCCCCACTTGGCTTGACCTTGAAGAATCCACCACTTTTTTTGATGCGTATGACCAAGTGATTGGAAAGCTTCCCGAATCTTTCAATTTAATAGTAAAGCTACATCCCCAGCTAGAACTAGATGACACGGCACTTTATTACCAAATCATCGGGAAATATAAAAATAAGCCGAATATTCAGTTTTTGACAGATTTTCCTCTTGTTTACCCCCTTCTTTATTATACGGATGTTTACCTTGGAGACATGTCTTCTATTGGCTACGACTTTCTAATTTTCGATAGACCTATGTTCTTTCTTAATAAATTTGAACGCAATCCTAAAACCGATAGACGCCTTTTATTAGCGAATGCAGGTGTGAGTTTATCCCCCAAGGACTATGAAAACCTCTACCCCATGATTGAAGCCAACCTTGAAAAAGAAAGCGATTCTCTTAAGGCGATTAGAAAAGAGCTTTATAATTATACTTTCGGAGAAGAAAAGCCTTTTTCACAAATAAAAGAAGAAATATGGGCAGCTTGTAAAACTACCAATGCTTCATGATAATATTTGCTCTTTCTAGATCTTTTGGAAAATCGATCTCCATGCAGCTCTCTTTAGAAACGATTGTGGGGTAAATTTTTAGACCCTCCCCGATAGCTATTTCTATCCCTTTTTCAAAATAATCGTTTGGCAAGCAAAGTTTTAATGTTTTTTTTAGAAGAGGGAGATCTTCTTTTCTTATCAAATTGATGCCCAGAGCTTCCCCTAAAGGATGTTTCACTTCTTTGGATATATTTCGGATGCTGCCGTCGTCTTTAAGGTCATACTTAACTTCTTCTTCGGAAACCTCAGTTTCAGAAACAAGAAGCGAGCTATTTTTTGAAGATAACAGCTTGCTTAGAACAGACTCTTTAAATACGACATCGCCATTTAAGAATAGAAGGTCTTCATCTTCGATTTTATATAAGGCTCTTAAGAGGCTTTGAGAGGTATTTTCTTCTTCATAACCCGGACTATAGACAAAACCAAGGTCAGGAAAAGCTTCCATGATAAGCTCTTTTTTATAGCCTACCACAATCAAGATGTCGTGAATGGAGAAATGTTTCAGGAGATGATCTACCTGACAGGAAAGGATACTTTTCCCGTTAGCTAGTTTTGTCAAGGGTTTCGGGCTTTGCAAAGGCCCAAGCCTACGCCCTTTTCCTGCAGCTAAAATGATCACTTTCATATCAGTTAAATGGAGTTGTCTTTTGACTTCTTTTAACGTCTATGAAAGGAAATTGCAAGAATAGAAAAGGAGAAAAAGCAACATCAACCTATTAAAATCATAAAGATTTAAAGGTTGATGTTAAAAACTACTTAGCGTTTTTTGCAAAAGCTGCTGCAAGGCGTGCTTTTTTGCGGCTAGCTGCATTTTTCTTGATAATGCCGCGTTTTGCAGCTTTGTCAAGCAAACTAAAGGCTTCGCTTAATTTTTCTTTCAAAAGATCTTTATCATCTTTAGTCGTTTCTTCGTTAAAACGTTTTATGGACGTTCTAAGGCTAGAACGGAACACTTTGTTTTGTACTCGGCGCTTTTCGTTCTGAAGATTTCTCTTTTCAGGCGTTGGACGCTTAGTCTTCTTTTTTGGAGCGGTTTCTTTAGCCATTTTTCCTCTTGGGGTTGATTTTCATTGGCTTAATGTTTTAGCATGGTTGGGAATTATAAAATGCTTTGAATAATTCGTCAAGGTAAGCGTCTAATAGTAAGGTTTTTTTAATTTATGGAATGGATTGTCAGGGAAGAGTCTAGTTTAATCGATTGCTTGAGGAAAATGTATCCTGACTCAAGCGTCACTCAAGTCAAATCTTTTTATCAAAATAAAAGGGTGTTGGTAAACGGCAGGTTTCCGAGCAGCTTAACGGCTCTTTTAAAAGAAAAAGACCTTATCATTATTAGGGATAAGCCGATTTTTTTAGAAAAAGGGATCGACCTATTGTATAAAGATAAAGACATTGCGGTGATTGATAAACCTAAAGGTTTGCTAAGTGTAGCCACAGATTTTGAGACGTTAACGACGGCGCATGGTATTTTAAAAAGATTTTTTAAACCAAAAAGGGTTTTTCCCGTTCATCGCCTAGATCAAGACACCTCAGGTCTTTTAATTTTTGCCCTAAGCGAGCCGGCTCGAGATAATTTAAAAAAATCCTTTGAGGCCCACAGGATTAAAAGGCGGTATGTGGCCATAATTGAGGGTCATCTGCCGGAAAGCGAGGGAACATGGAAATCCTATCTTTTTGAAGATCCAAACTACATCGTGAGAACAACGGATGACCCAAAAGGCGGGCAGCTTGCCATCACCCATTATGCGGTAAAGAAAACATCCAAAAATTTGAGTTGGCTTGAAGTCCACCTTGAAACCGGCAAAAAGAATCAAATTAGAGTCCACTGTCAAAAAGCCGGGCATTCGGTCCTTGGAGATACTAAATACGGCGCTCAAAAAAAGGCATCCCGGCTTTTTTTACATGCCGAATCTCTTGAATTTATTCATCCGATCACAAATAAGTTAATGCGTTTTGATTCCCCTGTCCCTGATATTTTTTACCAAGTCATCGAAGGACGCTAATGCAAAGAAAATATGTCACTTTAGCTCTCGTTGCCTTATTTTCAATAGCTACGGCTATATATGCCTATGACGCGCTAAAAAAAAGTTGGTTTTATTTCCAACTGGACGGACAGACAAAAATTGAAGCGCCTAACTTTTTTGTGAAAGAAATATCCGATGAAAAGTATGCCGTTGAAGGCCGCTACGGGTATAAAATTAAAGATAAAACCTATCAAGGAATCTCAAGAGTAGGGGGCAGGTTTTATAGAAACGAATTTGCCGCCTCTTCTGCTATAAAAAAAATACAAACGCCCCTTCCTGTTTATTTTTCCAAAAACTCTCCCGAAATTTCTTCCCTAGAAAAAAATTTTCCTTACAAAGAAGTCGTTTATAGCTTGATTCTACTAGGCGGGTTTTTGTACTTTGTAGCCTTAGGTTATTCTTTCTCTAAAAAAGCGTAAATTGGGATAGGTTATGGACGAATTGGTGATTTTAAAAGCTAAGGCAACTGATGGAACACCCTTAGAGGCCGTTTTCGCTCCTAAAAGAGGAATGAATCTTCTTAGTTATAAAAAAGGAGATATTGAGGTTATTGATCCCTCAACAAGAACGCTTTATGATGAAAGATCTGCAGGTTTAGGCTCTCTTATAGGACCTCACTTTCATCGAAGACGTTATAATGCCATTTCGTATATCCCGAATGAAGAGGCTTTCCCTCACATAAAAAGAGTCCTTGAAAAGTCAGGTGAAATTGATCCTTTTTCTCATGGCATATCAAGATATGCTCCGTGGAACTTTCAAGCCGCTGCCGATGAGATAAAAGGGGTTTTAAAAGGGTCCGATAGTTGGAATGGAGTTTCTTTAAAGGAAATTGAAGGCCAAAATTTTACCATGAATTTTGAAGCGAAGCTTTCGGCTGAGGGGTTAAATATTAAACTTTCAGTTGTTAGCGATACCGATTCTCTTGTCGGGCTTCACTACTATTATCATCTTCCTGAAAATAACGGCTTTGTGAAGTCGAAAGTTAAATCCTATTTTTTAAATGAGAACGGCGCAAGAGTTCTTTTAGATGAAAAGCCTTGGTTTAACAAAACGACCCATGAACTTCGCTTCCCCGCAAATCAAGGAGTAGATATGGCTTTTCATTCTTATCCGGATCCATTGAACACTGAAATTTTATTGGATGCCTTAAAATGGAAGCTAACAATAAAAACACATTCTCTTAACGAGGAAAATTCCTGGCAGCTCTATAGACCTGAAAAAGGTTCTTTTATTTGTATTGAACCCATTAGCGCTCAAGATCCTAGACATCCCAATCTTACGGTCAGTTCAATTGATGTTTTACTTACCATTCAATAGCTGCCCGCCTTTGAAGCTTTAGTCATGGCATAATTGGAAAAAGTTCTTGTTTTTAAAAAAAATGTAAACTGTTTTTTTAATTTAATTTTGGCTATACTAATCAATAATTGCGGGAAAGTGTTGATTCCCTTCCCGTAAAGAAAGAGAAGCTATGACCCCGAAATTTAAGCTCACAAGACAATCTGTTACGATAAGCGCCCTTTTAGTATATTCGGCGCCGCTTATTTTTGTCCTTGGCTTTTCAAAAAATCAAACTTTTTCCTCTTGGACTATTTTTTCTATAGCTCTTCTAATATTATCAGCAGCCTCTCTTATACACTTAAGCCTTCTTTTTAATTTCTATAAAAATGAGGGAGAGGGTTTCGAAGGCTCCTCTGAAAAAGAAAATCCAGATCAAAAAGAAGCTTTTCTTTCTGAGGAAAGAAGGGTTGAGCTAGAAGAGCTTGAAAATTTAAGAGCTAAAGAAGAAGAGCTTCGCGAAGAAATTTCGTATCGGAATGAAGAGCTCCTTCGGTTGACAAGGGAAAAAGAATTTGAAATCTCCTTAAGAGAGCAGCTTGAAGATGATTTTGATAGATTTAGAAAGGATTCCGAAGATAGGCTTGCCGAAGAGAAAATATTGCTTCAAGAGTATGCAGAAAACATTTCCAGCTTAAGGGCATCCTTAGAAGAGCGGCAAGAAGAAAATGAAAGGCTCCAATCTAAAATCCGAGATATGGCCTATGAAATTAAGACTCTTGTTGATTTAGCGGATGTTGAAAGCGAAATAAAAGAATTCAAAGAACCGGAAGTTCGGGCCGTGCCCTTCAAAGAAATGGAGCCTCATGGTCAGTTTAAAATGACTTTTCCCGATTTTAGAAATGAAGAAGAGGCAGCTTGTTCTTTTAAAAGTCAAGTAAGGACTGAAGATGAGGCTAAGAAGCTCTTAAAAAGATGCCTTGACATTGCGCAAAAAATAACCGTCTCCCATCACTTTACAAATGAAAAATCAAGATTTCGAGACCTTCCTTTTGATAATCATGGCCTTGATTTAAGACGCCTTTGCGATAGTTTAAGAAGCGAAACGACAGGGGCTGTCCTTGTTTATTCGCAGAAAGAAAATAGGATTCTTTTCATCAATAATCAAATCAGAGCTCTTTTAGGCTTCGGCCCTGATAAATTCGTTCAGGACTTTGAAAATATCGTTCAAGGCGGATTAAATGAATGGAAGAGCGCGATTGCTAAAATGAATACTCTTTATGAAGCTGAAGCAAGCCTTGTCATGAAAAATAAAGCCGGCCAAGATGTTCTTCTTCGCTGTCAACTAGGTCTTATACCCACAGGCGTCTTTAGAAATAGCGCCATAGGCGTTTTTTACAATTCCTAGAATGAAATCCCGGCGGCTCTAACAATTTCTTCTTTACTCACCCTATAGTTTTGATAGTGGTCTTCCTCTTTTAGAGAAGTATTGGGAAGGATATAGGCTTCTTCAAAGGCCGGGGTTTTAATAATTTTAAAATAGTGGGTTGGGACTGCGATGTTATTGACCCCAATAACCGGATAACTGACTTTTTTTACTCCCTCCCTTCCTTTTTGCGGAAGAAAAAGAGGCCCTGTCATAATTTGTATCGTCCCAAATTTCTGAGCTAAATCCCTTGTATGTTTTTCAAGCGAGGCCAAAAGCCCTCGATTAAGATCCGGAGTTTGCGGTGAAATATTACTTAATTTGAAGCTTTCAACAAAACTTTCAGGTTGCGCGGCAAGGTCTCTTGCAGGCACAAGATGCCCGCGATCAAACCCGGACCCTTTATAGTCTTGAAGACAAGAGCGCATTTGCTTGGGAAGAGACAAATCTTCCTGAAAGGGGATATCTTCTCTAGATACGGCTGGGGCTTCATGTAAGTTTTCGCGAGTCAATGTGTGAAAGGTCCAGGAAGGCTGCTTTAGACGACCGTCATAGTCGGCTATGAACGCTCCCTTGTCTAATCTAATGTGTGATTTCGGAAGAGCGTCAACCGCTTCTTCTTGAGAGAAAGAAGGAAAATGGCAAAGCTCGCACTCCTTTAGCTCTGAAAATCCAAAATTCATGGCAAAACCTGCCAGAAAGCCAATCCCTGCTCCCTTTAGCCAAGCTGGGCTTGCTGAATTCCAAAGAGAAGCAAATTTAAGTTTTTCCTTTGATCTTTTTTTAGCCATCATTCACCGAATATAAAAAAGTCAGATCATAGCTTTTTTCAGATTTTTAAGGCTTCAAAAAAATGTTTAATAAAATGAAGGTCTTTATTAATAAATCTTTATAAAAATCAAACAAATAATTATAATTTCCATTACTATTAATAATAATTTATAATTTTGGATGAATTTTTATGGAAGTCAAAGGTAATTATCACCTTCCGGCGAGCCTCCCTGATGAAGTTATGCTTGCGGTTTTTCAATACCTACCCCCCTCTACTCTTTGCAAAGCTGGTCTTGTTTCAAAAAAATGGCAAAGCTTACATGGAGATGATTGGCTCTGGAGTCAGTTCTTTAAAGCTGCCGGATCTACAAACCGGAAAACGAGCAAGAAGGAACTTTGCAAAAGACTCTTTAAAGAATTTAAAAAAATGCAGGAAGTTTCCTCCGAGCTTTATCTTCTCACACAGATGGAGGCGGTTCAAAGCGTGTTTTTACATAGCGAGCTTCGAGTCAAGCTTGAGTCCCATATTAACGGTTTGCTAAATGAATGCAGGTTTCATCATTCTTATTTGGCAGTTGATAAGGATCCGAATTTTATTAGCCATTTCGAAAGCCTTTATTATTCTGAAAGTCAAGAAAACCGACTTAAACTGGCCATAAAATCAGCCGAGTTTGATCCGTCTATTTCCCTTCATATTGAAAAATTTGATTTAGACGAAGATAATCGTCTTAAAGTTTGCCTTCAAGCGATTCGCATATTTTCAAATGAGATAGCAAAGCACATTAGGACTTTTAAATTTAGTGAAGAAAATCGACTCACTGTAGCCCTTCGTTTAGCTTCTGTTAATCCCATAGCTTTAATTGAAAACTTCCACAATTTTAAAATAAAGGATGAGAAAAATAGAGCAACAGTTGCTTGTGAAGCCGCAAAACATAACCCGCGTATTGTGACTTTACATATTTCAAATCTCTATCTTCTGGACGTTGAGCTTAGAAAGGCTGTGGCAAAAGAAGCGTTAAGGGCTGACTTTAAAAACATTCGCCCTCTTTTACATTTATATAACATACCTGATGCCAAAAAGTTTGCTGAAGAAGTTAAAAAGAGCCTTAAAACAGGGTTTGGGAAAAAAGTTAAGAAGTTTTTACATATCTAAAGCTAACGCCAGCCGAAGTTTTTTAAAATGATGTGGACTAAAGCGGATAGATGTCTAAAAGCTGCGTAAGTCTTCCTTTTTGCTTCTTTGAAATAATCTTCGGTATGGGGCTTCTCTTTTAAATAGCTTGAAACAAAATCGCCTTCAAAACATAAAGACCGATTTTGAAGGCGATTTTGTATTTCTTTCGGCCAATTAGAGTATTGTTTTTTTTCTATTTTCTGAGGTTTATTTAGGAAAACCATTCTTTTTTTGAAAAAATAACGATCATAAAAGAAACCTTCTTGATCCTTTGTCATATTGGTGTAGTAGTGAGGGATTCTATCCAAGGACCATCCCTTTGTTTTTAAATAACCGCCGAATCTTTTCTCATGTAAAATCCAAATGCAGGTAAGCCCGATAGAATTATAATCTCTGACCCGATTTAAGACTTCAAAAGGAGATATGGGGGAACATTGAACTTCAAATACGATTTTCTCTTTTTCCCAAAAGACATCAGCCACCCTTCCAATTTCCGGAAAGGGTTTTTCAAGAAAGCTTTCCCCTCTTGGCAAAAGAGCGAGAAGACTATTTTGAGCCATGGTGTGCTCTAAACTTTTTTTACTCTGCCGGCAGTCTCGGGCTTGATGAATATGAAAAAAGTGAAAGATTTTTTTTACACCTTGTTTAGCTCGAAGCTTTCCTTTGCACTCAAGACAAAAATAATCTTGAGAGCGGCTCGCATTTTTCGCGGAGATTAATTTTCCAAATTCATTATAAGCAAAAAGATTCATTACAGTTTTATGGCCCCTTGAAATAAATAAAACATCTCTTGTAAAAAAAAGTTTTTTATCATACAAAGATGCTATCTTTAAATTTTAAAATTTCAAATATGATTATATGCAGGGTTCTCTTGACAAAAAGTGGCACAAAAGAGCACACTTTCCCTGCTGTATTCTCAATTTGGCATTACAGCTGTCTTCACCAATTAAATCCCTCGTCGTGAAAAGCTTTAGCCCACTTGCTTCTTACCTCGATCATGACGTGAATCTTAAGGCTTTTGGAACTTATGAGCAAAAATAATTTCAAAAATACATTTCCAACCCAGCATCAGCAAAAAGTAGATGAGCTCGTTTCTCTTGCTAAAGAGCAAGGATATATCACCTACGAAGAAATCAATGAAATCTTGCCGATGTCTTTTGACTCTCCGGAGCAAATAGACCAGGTCCTTATTTTCTTGAGCGGCATGGATATTCAAATCCTAAACCAAACGGAAGTGGATCGCCAGAAGGAAAAAAAGAAAGAAGCTAAAGAGATGGAAGGCCTTCCTAAAAGAATGGAAGGCGCCCCGGACGACCCTGTCAGAATGTATCTTAAGGAAATGGGATCGGTTCCTCTTTTAAGCCGTGAAGAAGAGGTTGAGATCTCAAAGAGAATTGAAAAAGCTCAACAGCAGATTGAAAGAATTATCATGCGTTTCCGATATTCCAATTCGGAAGCCATTTCTATTGCAAGCTATTTGCTTGCCGGAAAAGAACGCTATGATAAGTGCGTTGCTGAAAAAGAAGTGGAAAACAAGCAAGAATATCTCTTGCGTTTGCCAAAGCTTAAGGATCTTCTTAAAAAAGAAGACGCTGTTGTAGATGAAATTCTAGCAGGCCTTTATGAAAAAGACTTAAAGAAAAGCGACCAGGCCAGAATTCTTGAAGAAATTGAAAAATGCCGGATCCGTACCCAGGCTTACTTAAGGCTTTTACATCTTCGTCCGAATATCATCGAAGACTTTGGCGAAGTGATCATGAATTCTTATGACCGCTTCCTTGAACTTGAAAAAGAAATTCAAGAGCTTCGTCCAAGGGCTGAAAGAAATAAGTTTGCTTTGCAAAAGCTCGAGGCTGCCGAAAGAAAGCTTAGAAAAAAGGAACTTGCCGCAGGAAGGACGCTTGATGAGTTTAAAAAAGATGTCCGCATGCTCCTTCGCTGGATGGATAAAAGCCAGGAAGCGAAACGAGAGATGGTGGAGTCGAACCTGCGTCTTGTTATTTCTATCGCAAAAAAATACACCAACCGAGGCTTGTCCTTCCTTGACTTAATTCAAGAAGGAAATATGGGCCTTATGAAAGCGGTAGAAAAGTTTGAATACCGAAGAGGTTATAAATTCTCAACGTATGCCACTTGGTGGATTAGGCAAGCTGTCACAAGAGCCATTGCGGATCAAGCAAGAACCATCCGAATCCCTGTCCACATGATAGAGACGATTAACAAGGTGCTTCGCGGCGCTAAAAAGTTGATGATGGAAACAGGACGGGAGCCTTCACCTGAAGAGCTTGCTCTCGAGCTTGGCATTACGCCTGAAAGAGTGAGAGAGATTTATAAAATTGCGCAGCACCCGATCTCTTTACAAGCAGAAGTCGGGGACGGCGGTGAAAGCCAATTCGGGGATTTCCTTGAAGACACAGGCGCTGATTCGCCAGCTGAAGCCACCGGCTATTCGATTCTAAAAGATAAGATGAACGAAGTCTTGGAAACATTAACAGATCGAGAAAAGAAAGTCCTAATCCAGCGTTTCGGCCTGCTTGACGGCAAACCCAAAACGCTCGAGGAAGTAGGGGTTGAATTCAATGTTACAAGAGAGCGTATTCGTCAAATTGAAGCAAAAGCTCTTCGTAAGATGCGCCATCCGACACGCTCCAAGCAGTTAAAGGCGTTTCTTGATTTAATGGAAGCTGAATAAATTTATTCAGGCGATCAAATCTTAAAGAGACGCTTTGGATAAGTGCCAAGCGTCTCGTAATATTTTCAATCCTTATATTATAAAACAGTTATGAATTCGGCCACTCAGCCTTTAGATGAAGAATGGATCCTGGATCTTTTCAAAGATGATGGGCCTTTTCATGCTGCCATGCCAGGTTTTGAAGTGCGTCAAGAGCAGCTTGATATGCTTAGAGACACCGTTCGATCCTTTAATGAAAAAAAGGTGGCTCTTATAGAAGCCGGAACCGGAACCGGGAAGAGCTTGGCTTATCTAATTCCGGCTATTTTTTTTGCTTTAAGAACGAATGAACGTGTAGTTATCTCCACCCATACCATCCACTTGCAAGAACAGCTTGTGGCAAAAGACATTCCCTTTATCAAAAAAGCCTTGGGCCTTGATTTTAAAGTGGTTTTAGCTAAGGGCATGGGCAATTACGTCTGCATCCGAAAAATGAAAGATACCCTTGATGAGCTTGTATTGCTAGATGTGAATGAAGCTGAAGCTTTGCAGCATATCGAGTCTTGGAGTGAAAAAACAACCGATGGAACAAAAAGCGATTTGCCTTTTCATCCATCAGGCGCCCTTTGGGAAAAAATCGGAGCCGAAAGCGATGCTTGCTCCAGGGAGAAATGCCCTTATTATCGTGAATGCCACTTTTTTAAAGCGAGAAAAGAAGCGGCTGACGCCAAAATCTTGATTGTCAATCATAGCCTTTTATTTGTCGATTTAGCTTATAGACGAGAAACCCAAAATGGCATTTTACCGGACTATGCAAGGCTTGTTTTAGATGAAGCGCATAATATCGAGGAAATTGCTTGCGAGCACTTAGCCTCTAAAGCAAGCATCCAGGGAGTGATTAGAAACTTATCTCGATTGCATGTCGAAGGCCGCGGCAAACCCACCGGAAAATTATCACAGCTCTTGCAAAAAATAATTTCTGCTTATCCGGGAGGGGTTCCTGAATCTATGCAAGCTTTGATTACAAAGCTTACTATTGATGTCAACGGCTTAAGAAAAGAAACTCTGACTACTTTGATAGATGCTTTTGAGAGTTTTCGCGAGTTTGCCGAAAATCACCAGGAAAAAGGAAAAGATAAGGAAGAAGAGTTATCGGTCAAGCTCAGGCTTTTAAAGACCCACCATGAAAAAGAAGCTTGGAATACAGTTGTCTCAACCCATTCAAAAACTTTTATCGATACAGGAAGACGGCTTATAGCTACCTTAAAGGGGTCATTAGAGGATTTGGGAAACTTGGGGTCAAGCCAGTTGCTTGAAGCAACAGCCGGTTTAAGGCTTGATATCGAAGCTGTTTTAGGGAGGCTAGAAGGGGTTTTAAATTTTATAACCCAATTTTTGCTTCCAGGAATTCCTGAAAATAAGGTGCGCTGGATAGAGTCTTCAGATACCAAAAGCTTAAGGGATGTCAGGCTTGTCGACGCAGAACTTGATCTTGCTAACACGTTATCCTCAAAGCTATTTAACCCGTTGTCGTCAGTCTTATTATGCAGCGCGACTTTGACAACAGACGGTGATTTTAAATTCGCTAAAAGAAGGCTTGGTTTATCCGAAGATTTCCTAGACGAGAAAAAACTGCTTGAAAAAGTGTACCTTTCCCCCTTTTCTTATGAAAACCAAGCGCTTCTTTTAATTCCAAATGATTTGCCTTCACCGCTTGAAGAAGGTTTTTTGGAGCACACCTCGCAAATACTTTTAGAGTCAGCCATTAGAAGCCAAGGAAACGCTTTTTTTCTTTTTACTTCTTTTGGCCAAATGCATCGCGCTTATCATCTTTTAAAAGATAAGCTTCATGAAAAAAGACTGTTTCCTCTTATACAAGGAGAGTTTTCAAGAAGCGAATTGTTAAACCGCTTTAAAAATAAAGAAAGATCCATACTTTTCGGAACGGATTCTTTTTGGGAAGGCGTTGATGTTGCAGGCGATGCTTTAAGACTTGTTGTTTTGGTAAAACTGCCTTTTAGAGTGCCGGGTGAGCCTATTAATGAAGCTAGGCGCGATGAGATTTTAAAAAAAGGAGGGGACCCTTTTTTTGAATACGCCCTTCCAAGCGCCATTGTTAAATTTAAGCAAGGTTTTGGAAGGCTCATAAGGCGAAAAAATGACCGCGGTTGCATTTTATGCTTAGATAAAAGGATTATACAAAAAGGGTATGGCCAATCTTTTTTATTGAGTCTGCCTCCGGTAAATAAAGTCATCGGATCGCAAAAAGAGGTTTTGGATTCTATGAAGGCTTTCTATAAGAAAACGTATAAGTATTCCAAAATGGCTTAAATTCCATGTTTAATAAAAAAGGCTTTTTAGATCTTTAGGCCGATTGGTAATGATACCGTCTACTCCATATTCAAGAAGCGTTTTTGCAAGGCTTTTATCATCGACTGTGAATACCCAAACTTCCTTATTTCTAGCTTTTAAATCTTTGACCCTATCAAGTGTGGCAAGTTCGCTTGAAATAGCCACATGAGTGATGTTATTTTCGAGGTGGGCTTCTAATTCTTTGGTTTTTTCCGCGATGCCGATTAATCGATCGCTTGGATTAATTTTAAGAACCTCTTTAAGCATGGGGGCTGAAAAGCTTCCGAAAATTACATTTTCAAAAAATGGCTCTCTTCTAAATTCTGCATAAAGCTTTTCCATTTCGGTTGCAAAACGGGAAATATCCGTCTCTTCCTCCACTTTTATTTCCACCATTAAACCAACGCCATTTAAGGGCAAATCAAACACTTCTTTAAGAGTTGGGATTTTTTCTCCCTTAAACGAATCATGAAACCAATGGCCTGCATCTAGATTTTTTATTTCTTCAAGAGTGAGGTCTGAAATTTTAAGAGGACGGATGGCGTTTGTTGTTCTTTTTAGCCACTCATCATGAAAGACCACCCAATGATTATCAGAAGAGAGTTGAATATCAAGCTCAATCCAAATCCAATAAACCCCAAGATCAATGGCTCCTCGAAAGGCAGACAATGTATTTTCCGGAGCTTCTGAAGAGTTGCCTCTATGTGCTATAAGGAATGGCTTTTTTGTCATAATAAGAAATGTTCTTTAGGAAAGGACAAAAATAAAATTTTTTAAGATCACTTTAATGTATAAGCGTAATCAAAGTTTTTAAGAATAAGATTTTTGTCTTCATCCAAAGAGGCGTCAAAACTTTGGTGTACTTCGATGTTTGCCATCACATCTTTCTTCTTAACTTCATTTGCCTTCAGATCTTCCCTGTCATCATAAGCCGTTAAGGGAAGATTTGCTTTAAATGAAAAATGAAGGCTTTCAATACCTCCAACTTCATTTCTTTTTATAATGACATTAACATTCTTATCTAGGTGATTTGTGTTTAAAAATCGAATATAAGTGATGCCCCCGACTTCACTTTTTGGAATCAGTCCGGTTTCACTGATATTAAAAGAGAGGTAAAGCGGATCGACAAGAGCATTAAAGGGAGTTTGCGAAATCATACTTTCAGTAAGTAACCGCCAATCTCTTTCGTTTTCAAGAAAAAGATCGTCCAATCCCTTTTTAAAGTCATTTAAAGCGCATTCACCGACAAGAGAGGAGTTATTTGAAAATCGTTTATTTTTAGAGAATTCTTCCTCTATAGTGACGCTGAAAAGGCCTCGTTTGACATCTTTCAGGTGCCCTGCATGGATTCCATTTTCTTCCACTTGGAAGATTTTGGCATGCTGATGGATGTGCGATGTCAAATCTTCCGGATCAGTCTTCATGCTTAAGAGAATAGAAGGAATGGTTTTTTTATAATTATTAAAGTGGTGTTTTTTTAAATCTAACTGTATGGATTCGGTGCTTATCCTAAACTTAAAAAAATTCGCTATGGCTTTCAGGATTCGAATAATAAAGGAAGATTGACGGTAGGTTAAAGAGGAAGACTTAAGCTTTTTTCTTAGCTTGCCAAGCTCTTGAGAGCTTAAGGGACTTTCCACCTCTTCAGCTTGACTTTGAGCCGCCTGAATAAAAAGGTGGAGGGCCTTTCTTTCTTTTTGGTTTAAATTTTTTAAGGCAGGGGCCGTTGAATTTTCAGCTTCAACAATAATAGGGAGGAAATTACTTTTATTAACTTTCAACATTTTAGTGCATCTTAATTATATTATATAATTAAGTGTAAGCTGCTTATATTAAAAATTGATTAAGAATCAGATAAGATTTACTTTAAAACGAGAGATAAAATCATGTTTTTTTTTCTCCCCATAGGCTATTTTGAACTCGCAAAGGAAAAGGAGTGAATAATGGAACTTAAGTCCATTCAAATAGCTTGTCTTGGCGAGGCAATGGTTAATCTTTTAAGCCTTGAAATTGGAATCGGGCTTGCTGAAACGACTACTTTTGCTAAATCTATTGGAGGAAAGCCCTGTCACATTGCTTTGGGTTTAAAAAGACTTGGGCTCGACACAGCGCTTATTGGACGAGTAGGCCATGACCCTCTAGGTACGTTTTTTAAAAGCGAGCTTGAAAAAGAAGGAATCGACACCTCTTTTATTGAACTGGATGAGAGAAATCATACTTCTTTGGCTCTTGTCGCCCTTGACTCTGAAGATCCAACTTCAATCGCCTTATTTCGAAAAGAGTCAGCCGATCAAAATTTAGAGTTAGACAACAAAAATTTTGAAAATATCGATTGTCTCATTATTTCCCCCATTGTTTTCATTTATCCAAAACTTTATGAATCTGCAAAAGAGGCTATTAAACATTTACCTTCTAGATCAAGGCTTGTTTTAGACTTAACGCTTCCTCATTATTACAAAGCGGAAATTGAAGAAAGTTCAAAACATGAGGCTCCTGGAATTATCAAGGAAAGAATAGAAGCTCTTCTTCCCTTTGCAGACCTTGTTATTGCCACCCCCAAAGATTTAGATGCTCTTTTTGGTCCGCTTCCCATTGAAATCTCCCTAAAAAATTTAAAAAGAGCTTCAAAAGCAGACATCCTATTCATCGATTTTGACGGTCTTAATGGCTATTATCCAAAAGAGGGCTCCGCTATCTTTTCAGATCCGATACCGCTTCAATTATTAAATAATTTTGGAAGGGAAGATAGCTTTATCGCAGGGTTTTTATCGGTTTGGTATAGAAGAGGGCCTATTGAGACGGCGCTTCTTACAGCTGAAATTGTAAAAGCCCTTGTCATGTCAAGAGAGGATGTCGTCAGCGCTCTTCCTTTTTCAGATGAAGTGGAGGTCTTCATCGAAAAAAATTCACAAAAAAATGCGACCCTTCTTCATGAAAGCCATTTGAAAAAAGAAGAGGAAAGCAGCATTTGCCTTCTTTCATTTGAACATAAAGGTCATTTTCAAGAGCTTTCAGAGAAGCATCACCGTGATGAAAAAGATATTAATCATTTTAAAAAATTGCTCTTTGAAGGGTTTAGGCTTGTTGGCGGACGACTTGGAAAAACTAGACTTGGCATCATTGTAGATGAACAATATGGGAAGGAAATTCTCCATGATTCGACACGGTCGCAATTTTTTACTTCAAGAGCGATTGACGACGGAAAATCGAAAGAAATAGACTTTCTAGACGGAAAACATGCTCTCGCTTTAATGCTTTCTTGGCCTCGCAGTCAACTTGTAAAGGTGCTTTGCCACCTTGGCGATAAATCAATGATGAAAATCCAATTTGAGCGTTTAAAAGAGCTGCAAGAAGCATCTCAATTAACCCATCACAAATTTTTAATCGAGCTTTATGACAAATCGCGCTATGGCAATTTTGAAGAGACAAAAAAAGCCATGAAAATCTGCTATGAGATGGGGATAAGGCCGACTTTTTGGCAGATTCAGCCTTTTAAGGATTTAAAAGATTGGGAAGATCTAGAAAAGTTAATGGACGAATACGATCCCATCAGTTCACACATTCTCCTTTTAGGAGATCAAAAAGCTCTTCAGGAAGAGACTTTGCCTCTAAAAAGACTTAGAGAAAAAAATAAAAAAATCCATGGTTTTGTTGTGGGACGGTCATTATGGGGGGAAATTGCGGAGCATTGGTTTGGCAGACGAATCTCTGATGCAGTCGTCATTAATGAAATTTCTTATAGGTTTAACAGGCTTGCTGATACTTGGGAAAATAAGCCGTATCTCGGGGAAGAATTTGCGTCTGCCCAAAGCTTGGCATTGAACCCATGATTATCGTCTTATCTCGAATACAGTTTAAATTGACTAATTTAGGTTGAGAGAAGAAATTCTAGGTAGTTTGAACAAGAGTTAGTGTAATAAGAACGGCTTTAATCCCCTCTAAATAGTGAAGGTTTTTTTTAGCTTCAGCAATTTCCGTTTCAATTTCTTTGCTGCCTAGTTTTTTTATTTCCTTTTCAATAAGGAGCTCAGTTAAGTTAATCGGGGTTTGGCTCTGCTTTTGAAGGGTTTTTAGGACTTGTAATTTCTCGTTATACATAAAGTAAATCGATTCGATGTCTTGCTTTTTAGATTCCAAGCTTAGTTTGTAAACAAGAAGCGGGGTTAAAATGCATGCATCTCTTCTCTTTATAGCATAAATTAAGCTCTCGTACGCCCTTTTTAAAGGCTCTAAGTTTTTTGGAAGCTCTCCTTGAGCCCCTTCTGACATAATAGGATTTGCCAAAGAATGATATAAGTCCTTAGCTTCCTCCTCTGTGATGAGAAGAGGGGAAAGGAGACTATTAAAAATAGAAAGCTCTTGTTTTATAGCTTCTAAATTGTCATCAAATTCTTTTAATAGGGCCGCGTCTTTTTCAAGCATCTTAAGCTTGTTTTCTTTTTCCTCTTGCGGTTTGTCTTGCACTTGCAAATCATATTTGAGCAGCGCTATATGAGAATTTATATTCTCTTCTATTTTGGCAATAGTACTGTTTAGAGAATAGATTTCATGCTCTATAGTTAACTTTGTTTCAAGCATTGAAGAAAGGGCTTTTTCAAACGGGGCGCTTAAACTTTCGCTTGCAAGCAGCTTTTCAGGGTGGTTTAATTCATCAAGGCTTGGCTTTAATAACCCGATTTGAAAAAGTTTTTCCTGAAGTTCTTTAGGGCTTCTTTTTTCCTTTTCATTGATTTGACGAGTTAGGATCTGAATGGATTGATTAGATTCTTTTAGCTCTTCTTGAAAGGAAACATTTTCCAAAAACTCTGTTTTAGGAAGAGCCGCTGCAAGGGTATCTAAGGCAAAAGATTTAAAGTTAAAGCTCCCCTTTTCGATTTTTAGCTTATCTTGAAGTTCGTGAATTTCTTTTTCTTTTTTTTCCTTGTTTTCTTCTAAAACTTTTAATTTTTCTTTAGCGTCTTGAACCAAATTTTCAAGAGCGCTTAAATTTTTGGAAAAAAAGCTTGTAGGAGGTTTAAGCAAGGCTTCTTTGTCTTGAAAAATGTGGTTTAGGCTATAGCTTAATTCTTTCCCAATCGAATCGGGATGCTGTAAGCTTTCAAGATAAATATTTAAAAAAGTGAGCTCTTTTCTGAAAGACTCCGCTTTTTTAGGGTTTTGTTCCATTTCCTTTAGCTCTTTAAAAAGCATGGATTTCGCTGTGTTGAAAAATAGCTGCATTTTTCCATCCAGATCGATGAGTGAAGCCCATTCTCCAAGCTCTTTTTTTTTGCTGATCATCTCTGCTAAAAGGTAGCCTGCTTTGGATAGAATGCTGATTTTTTCATCCCATGGCTTATCTTGAAAATTTTGATACGATTCTAAAGAAAGTGATTGGAAGCTGCCAAAGCTCTCTGTAAAAAAATGAAGGGGTTTTAAAATTTTTTCATTTTCCTTGATGGAGCGGATATAAATTTTTTGGATATTTTCAAAGATGGTTTTTCGGTGCTCGCCGCCTAATTGATTCGCGAGTACATAGAGATCTTCAATCAAATCAAAAAAGGCGTGAAACTTTTTTCTAAGTTCAAAAACGCTTTTGGCATTAGGGCCTTTTTTTATAAAGTTTTCTTTCTCACTATAAATTCTTTTAGATAAAGCATTTGATAAACGGCTTATTCGAATCTCTAAATCTCGCGCTAACTCTTTCCAATTTTTCCTAAGGGATACGTGATAGAAGACTCGAAGCTGAGACAGCAAGTGCAACGAGGACTTGGGTAAAATTACGATTTTACCCGAGGGGTAATCGTAATAAGCCTCTTTATCCGTTGGAAGATTTTTTAATGTTTTTAAAGCCGTTTTAATTTTATTGGCTTTAAAGAAAAGTAAATCTGAAATAACCAAGGCTCCCTAAAAAAATCTTTTACAAAGATTTAGATACCTCGTCTTGGGTTTTGCTTCAAGATTTTCTAGGAGTAGTCAAAAAAAAAAGAGCTTCTTTTAAAGAAGCTCTTTTTAAGAATAGCTTTATCTAATTAGATATGTCTTCTTTGCGGGTCGGCTGCCATTTGACGCTGAATTTCGAGTCCAAGATAGCAAAGCCCATGGAAAGGCAATCTTATAAGATAATTTTTTGGCGTTCTTACTAAGTAGCTGGAATACCAAAACGCCCCATAAAGGACTTTTTGCAAAGCAGAATAGTTTTTTTCGTCCCATTCAAAACGGCGTGCCGCTATTTTATCGAAGGCTTTTCTATCTTCTTCCTTGGCACAGTCAAGCTTTTTCGAAGTAAAGGTTTCAGGATACCTTCTTTTATTAAAAGCTCTTGACGTATGGCGTGGAAGAATTCCAGAGATGTCATTTTCCTCATCCATCGTTATTTCAATCATACGCCTTTTGAAGAAGGCTGCGTTTTTAAATACTTCGTCGTCCCCATCAATTGGTCCGCTTGCCGTATCAGTTCCTGCTAAAACGTCTCCGCATTTTTGAACAATATCTTCATAGTTTTTGTCAAAATAACGGACATAGAGTAAAGACATATCAATCGGTTTTTCCTGCTTTGATATTTTAGCAACTGCTTTTTTTAAAACTAAGTTCACAGTTGGGTTGGCTCTTGGCGGGTTATGGCCGGCTGCATGAAGGCCTTTAATTTTCTTTAAAGGGCTTGTCTCTTCAGCATTAGCGTAGTGAGAAGCTAGGAAGGCTAAGCCTCTTTGCGTATCGCAAGCGCCCAAGCTATGGCCAGAGATATGAATTTGCGAAGGTTGAGAGGCTTCTAAGTAAGAAGTTACCATTTCTAAAATTTCCGGTTTTCTTGCCTTAAACGCACGTCTGCCAATCCCTGTCCAATCCTGGTCTCTATAGAGGCTTCCACCTGAGTCTAGATCATTTACTCCCGGCATGGTCCCTCTAAAGGTTAAATGCACATTAGGCCCGGTGGATGGGTCTAGATCCTGGCTTTCGATTAAAGGAACAAAAAGGAAGGAGATCACGGCATCTTTTTTGGGGGCAAGTTTACTCGCTACCTTATAAAAGCAAAACGTATTGTCTTTCCGAGGAAGCGTGATCACCATGCCTTCTTTAAGTTCATGGTAACTTACGGTTTTCCCTATATATTCAGAAAGGGCTCCCTCATAGTCTAGTTCAAGTCTTAAATCATTCCATTCAGAAAGAGTGGAGAGAAGTCCTACATCGTGTGTGAGACAAAAATCGCTAGCGCTTTTTTCAGAAAGAGTCCAAGAAAGGCTTCCGCCTATAGATTCAATCTCAGCTGAATCATTTGATTGGTAAGTTTTGAAAGCTTTGAGCAAAAATTGAATGTCTTCAGAAGTTAATTCTCTAAATTCGTTTTTAGCTCTAATTGCTTCAAAGTGAGCCAAGTCTATTTTCTTTAAAAGTTCTGAAGCTCTATAGCGAGAAATTTCATCCTTTTTAATTTCTGTAAATAGTTTTTCAAGGTCGCTTGCCTTAACATTTGCCGAAACTCCGATAAGGGCTTTTTTAATCGTCTCTAAAGTTAAGACTTCTTCATTAAGTTTGTAGCGATAGATAACGACGTGAGAAAGCTCTGTTCCATAAGTTTCTTTCAAGATATGCAAGAATTTACTTAAGGCAAGTTTTTTCCCTTCCTCATCACTTGAATCAATAGGAATGATTTTGCCGTCTTTAAAAGTGATTGGGGTTTCTTGAACACCATTTGAAACACTCCAATCCGATTTAAGATACGAAAGATAAGAAGTTAAATTGCACTCTTCCGGGTTAAGCCCAAGATCATTTCTTGTTCTTTGATTAAAAAAGATACTGGATTCAAGCGATAGATTTTCAAAACCAAAATCGCTTTCTTCTTTTTCAGCGAGTTCTTTGGCTTCTTTTTCAATTTTACCGCTGCCTTCTTCTTCTTGGATACAGTGGGTCTGCTTAAACGTTTCAACTTCGTCGTTAAAAGAGCCTGTTTGTTCAAGTAATTTTTTTAAATCTTCGACGCTTGAATTTTTCTTAATCGGGGGTTCTAACTCAGATGTTCCCGAAGCTTGGTTCGCTTCAACTTGAGCAATAACGCCATTTGATAACACCATTTTTTCACTCTTAAGAGATAACGTGCCATCAAAAAAAGAATCTAAGGTAAAAGCCTGGGTAGACTTCTGAGAAGGAAGAGCCTTTACAGGCGGCGGTGTGGGCGCAGGAGGGGGCGTTAGTCCCTCATCAGAAGCTTGCTCAATATGAGGCACTTGAGGGGTGGCAACAGGTTGTCTTTTATTAAGTGTGCGAGTCCCATCGAAATAGGAGGCTAGAGTAACTTCCTCTTTTGAATTTCTAGTTCGCGAAGGGGGTTTTAAATCAGGCGGCGGAGGGGCAAGAGGTGGTTCTTTGGAGGCCGGGTTAGCCCCCGGAAGTAAATCTTTTGCTGAATCCGCAACTTTCGTGGCCGTATCTGTTAAAGGAGTCGGCTTTGCAGGAGGAAGCTCAATTGGTTTTAGACGGCCCACTAAGAGACGGAAAACAAGGGCTGTTCCAAGAAATGCGGTTAAAAGAGAAGCTATAGCTGTGACGAAAATGACTGTCACATAACTTACAGGTGATAATTTATTTAAATCAGCACATGCGTTATAGCGAGAGCTTAGAGGATTCATTAAATCAAGAAAATTCTGCATAGAGCCTACTGTTATTATTAATAAGAAATTGTATTTAAAATACTTAAAAATAATAGAGTATAGATAGGTCTTATTAATTAATAAATGATTATTTTTTAACTAATAATGCAGGGGGAATAGAACAAAATTAGTTTAAATTTTACGGTAGGGTATTTTCTAGTTGAGGTATTTTTTGAACCGTTTCAGAAGGCAGAGCGGCTGAAAGAAATTGAATAATTTTTTTAACTATCTCTCGATGAAGATTCCTAAAGTTTTCGGGAATGTTTTTATCTTTTAAACGGATTCTTTCATTCACAAAAAGCGCTGTATTGACCCCTTGTAAAAGAGATAAGTTAGCCTTTGGAATCCATTTTGCAAAATGGATGGCATTCTCTTTAGGATCAGCCGGGTCTTGATCTCCCGCGATAATTAAAATAGGAATTTGAATCGTGCTTAAACCTTCTTTATCAAAAGCAAAACCATAGACAGGGGAGAATAGAACTTCGGCTTTTATTCTCGGGTCTTTAAAATTTTCTTTACCTTTATTGAAATCAATTTCACTTAGCATTAAATCTGTTGTACCCTCATCAAGTTCAAAAGATGCGTTATCATATAGATTGGGTTTCCGATAAAGATTGGCCACACCGCCGGCTAGCCAAATGCCCGTCAATCCCCCTAAATTATAGCCAATAAATCCTATTCTTTCAGAATCAATATGAGGGCCGAATAGAGGATCGTTTAAAAGCGAAGTTAAAACAAATTGAATATCTAGAGGCCGCTCCCATCTTTTCATCGCTTCTTCCGGGTCTTGCAAATACCAGGTGCTGCTAAAGTGATCAACAGATGCTGTAATATAGCCGTAGGACGCAAGAGTCTCTTGAAGCCAGCTTAAGGTAAACCGATCCCCTTTATAGCCATGAGAAAATAAGATGAGAGGCAGTTTGTCTTTTCCCTCAAGAAAAGGAATTTCTTTGGCAGCAAGGTTTCTATCAAAAAGATCTTTAGTGGATTTTCCTTGAGAGGTGGTGTGGTTCGGATGATAAATTTCCGTGATTAATAGGCGTTCTCTTTGGCTGTCATGAAAAACTAAGGTTTTAATACCGACTTCTCTTGTAAGAACATCTTGAAATAGCTTTTCTTGAGAAATAAGAGTACCTGATAAAAAAATGAAAAGGAGAAAAAATTTTTTCATACGTTTTACTCCTTGTCAAAGTGAGGACGGGGCTTTTCCATAATGTATGCTGCGACATCAAAGGCTTCTTCGACAGTTAAGGTAGGATTTTCATAAGGCATGTTCGCATGAATGAAGGAAGCTAAAGTGCCGAGATCATTCATCCCTGCGCCGTCATTATAAGCTCTATCACCAAAAACAGGAGGGATATTTGTTCCGCCCTCGCCCTCTTTGCCATGGCAAAGCGCACAAGTTCTTTCATAGACTAATTTTCCATTCGAAGGGGAGAGCGTTTTTTCAGCTTTTAACTCCTTTAATCCTCTCCATGGAATAGGGGCATAAATAGGATAATTCCTTGAAATCCAATGGAGGTAAGCTTCCAGGGCCACCATTTCCTGGCTTCCAAGAGCCAAGGGCTTTCCATTTAAGCTTCTTTCAAAACAACTATTGATTCTCTCTCCAAGTGAAAGAACTTTTTGTGAGCGGCTGTTATAGCAAGGGTAGGCACTTGCTATCGCGGCAAGTGAAATAGAGCCATTTTCGCCTCCTGTTGTATTTCCCCCTGAAAAATGGCAATTCGTGCAGTTTAACTTATTTCCGACAAAATCTTTGGCATATTTTTGAGTATCTATCATGATGTTATACCCAAGTAAGACTGCATCATGAATGCCTTTCGGGGCAAGTTCCGGGTCGACAAGATCAAATTTTAATTTTTTAAAATTTTCATTTTCTTTGGCAAGCTTTCTTGCGATCGCTTTTTCTGTTGAAGAATTGGAAGTGTTCGCGATAATTTTAATAGCTCCGAGCCCGAACAAAATCAAAATTAAAGTAAGGCTTAAACCTTTAAGAAAAGGGGCAAAGGTTTTTTTATTATTATCAGTCATGGCTCGCATTCCGGAATAAGAAGAAAAATTCTCATTTCATCTTCCCAAAGACCGTAGCCTACGATTTCACCAAGATCATTTATATCGGTTGCTTCCAACAAATGCAAAGAACCATCATGGTAATTGGCAAGATCGCTTAGCTTTGCAGGCACACTTCCTTTATATGAAATAGCCGCATGGCCATTCACACTTCCAACAAGGGTGTGAATGGAATTAACGGCCGAGATTTTCATTTGGTCTAAATCCATTTTTATGAATAAGTCATCGCAAGGATTCCAAGAATAGTTCCAATGATACATAAAATTATCTTTGGTTCCTATATAAGAGCCAAAAACCGTGTTGTCGCTTGCAATGGCGCTTTCTCTAAAAAGGACATTTTCAGAAGGGCGATTAAGCTTGGTATCATCAGAAAACGCGATTAACCCGCTTTTAACTTGCCAAATAAAAGGCTTCTTTTCAGGATCGCAAATTTCAAGGCCTAGCATACTATCAGAGTTATTCACATCAAATAAAGGGCCAAAGTTAAGGTAGCGCTCCTGTCTTTCAGGCGTCCAAAATAAAAATTTAGGGATGTTGTTTTCAATTTTCGTGCCAACAATCGTCGAATTATTATTTATGGCAAAGAAGTGATATTGAGTTGCAAAGCCGTTGTTTCTGAAAGGAAGTTCAATAAGGCTTTCCTGAGATTTCCAAATGCTTGAGGGCCATAAAAACCAGTTTTTTCCGGTTTCCGAATTAACCGATGTTAACGTAAGCCCTTTGTCATTAATAGCGTGAAAAAATGCAGGGTATTTTTTGTAATAAAAAAATCGCCTTCGGTTGCATCGGTCCCAAAAAACCCCGCCATTAGAAGTGTTCCAAATGATATGTCCTTGATTATTGATGCGAGGCCCTAAAGAAATGGGCCAAGCATGCCTTGCAAGATAATCCGAGGGCAGGTCTGTATCGCCAAGATCATAAACTTTATAACGAAGGGGAAAAGGATAATGGCATTCATCCTTGGCCGAAAGAGAGGTTAAGCAAGTTAGAGCGAGAAACAATAGGAAGCTTTGTAAGGACAACATTATTTTTCCAAAAATAAGAAACTTTTTTTCAATCTAATCGAGGGGATAACTATTTTTCAAGCGGTTAAATATACCCTTTCAGAAGAAGTTCAGATTTTAATTTTTCAAGCTCTTCGCTTTCTTTCTCCCAATCTTCAAAGAGTAAGGCCAACTCCTCTTGAATGGCTTTAATGATTTTGGAAGTTTCTGCGATTTCCTTAGCCTTAGAATCAAAAGAAGCTTTCATAAGCCTATCTTCTTCTTTTTTTAAATCCCCTTCTTTAGTTTCAATGGCTTTTTCTGTTTTAGAAATTTTATTTTTAAGAACTTTTAAATGATTTCGTAAAACTAGGCTTTCTGAAGGATCTTTTTTTAAAACCTTATTTTCTTTAGTAAAAATTTCAGGCTCTTCCCAACCCATTTTTGAAAGAAAATCTTCGTAGCCGCCTATTAAAAGTTGTTGAGCGTTCTGTTTGACGTGAACGATTTTATTGAAGGGAAGCGCGCTTAATATGTCTTCATTATGCGTTACAAAAATATAAGCCCCTTTAAAAGACTCAAGGGCTGTCTTTAAAGCCTCGATCGACTCAAGATCCAGATGGTGTGTGGGTTCATCAAGTAGCAGCAGGTTGCAAGAAGAGGCCAGAATTTTCCCAAGTAAAACCCTGCTTTTTTCGCCTCCCGAGAGAACATTTATCTTTTTTTCTTGTGCGTCCTTGCTAAACATCATAGCGCCGGCTATGGCAAGCACTTCTTGAGCTGCAAGGAGCGGGTTCGCTTTTGCAATTTCTTCGAAAATCGTGTTGTCTTTGTCTAATCGATCGATGTTGGTTTGCCCAAAGTAGCCGATCCGTAAATGAGGAGAAGGCAGGAGTTGGCCTTGAAGAGGTTTAATTTGCGAGGCCATAAGCTTTAAAAGAGTACTTTTTCCTTCGCCGTTTTTTCCAATGATGGCAATACGGTCTTGAATCTCAACTTCTAATGAGAATCGGTGGATAAGATGCGGGGTCGCTCTATCCTCGTGATCATAAGAGAAGGAAAGGTTGTCGGCATGCAAAAGTCTTTTTGCAGGGCTTTCAAAATAATTAAAGTTAAAGTTTAAGTGCTTTAAATCATTTAATTTTTCTAACGAGGGCATTTTGCTAAGCATTTTTTTTCTTGATTCAGCTTGGGAGGCTTTTGTCGCTTTAGCGCCAAATCGGTCAATAAATTCCTCTATCTTGGCTTTTTTCTGTTCCAAATTCTGTCTTGTTTTTTCATGCAATTCCTCTTCTACTAGAATCTGCCGGTAAAGATCATCGACTTTTCCTTTTTGCTTTTTAATCGATGAGCGATGAATCATGATGGAATGGGTCGTCACTAAATCTAAAAAGCTTCGGTCATGTGAAATGATAAGACATTCTTTTGGCCAGGATTCAAGAAATTTGCCAAGCCAGCGTATCGAGACAATATCCAAGTAGTTTGTCGGCTCATCAAGAAGAAGACAATCAGGTTCTGATATCAAGGCTTTAGCGAGGCTTAAACGGACTTGAAAACCACCAGACAAAAGACTTGGGGGTTGTTCCAACTGTTCGTTTGAAAAGCCAAGGCCCTGAAGAATTTTCTCAACCTTATAATGTTGATGCGATTCTTCTTCTTGAAGTGCTAGCGCACCCTCTTCTAAAACAGTCGGTTCGCTAAGTTTTAGATGCTGCTTCAAATAGCCGATGCGATACCCTTTTGGAACATAGATCCGGCCCCCATCGCAGGGCTCTTCTTTTGTGATTAATCGAAAAAGTGTAGTTTTACCGGAGCCATTCCTTCCGACAAGCCCGACTTTTTCCCCTTTTCCAATCGAGAAGGAAACATGTGCAAAAAGAGGATTTTCCCCGTAGGATTTCGAGATGTCTTCAAATAAAATCATTTTTTGGCAGTTGCATTTTTCTTAAGGTTAAGTAAGATCCAGTTTAAGCTTTCCATTTATTCCTGTTAATCCAAAAATCTTCGCCATAGTTTATAGTTATTTCTTCACCCGTTTGAATGGGAGCTGTTGTAAAAATTAAAATATGCAAGAGTCCTCGATCGTAAGCCATCACAGGTTCAGCATTTGGCAGATCGCTATGATTGGCAAACCGCATTAAGGAGCCTTCTGAAGAGGCGTCGATAAAGCGTTTATTAAAAGACCAAAAAGCGCTTTGGTATTCAAAGCAGTAGGGGTTAGTTGTTTTTCTTGAGAGTAGAGAATGCTCTTCAACTTTTCCTGCATACTCGCCAATAGCTGCACCTGAGGGGATTTTGACTTCCGCAAAAAGGCCAAATCCTTTTTTCCTGGATATTTTTTTTATGAAAAGGGGGGCTTTAAAACCATCGAAAATATCTTCCCTATAAAACTTGCCTTTTTCTCTTGCTTCGGCACCTATGTTTAAGAATGAAAAAGTGAGGCTTTTTTCCCGAATCGTTTTTTTTAATTTTTCGTAAGATTCAAAATAAAGAGTAGGGATAAGACTTACGTGAAATTTTTCTTTAAACGTTTTAGCAGTTAAGGTGTCAAGCTCAGTGCTTTTATCTTTCTGAACTTTAAAATAGCTTTCTTTCTTTTCGCTTAAGGATTGGATGCAAGTTTCTTTATTTAAAAGTTTTGCAAGTTCAAGAGCACTAAATCCAAGCTCATTGGTTTCAAGAAAATGGGAGGGGTCCTTTTTGTATTTTTCTAAGGTATTTAAATCATTTTCTAAAACAGCTTGATGAAGAAGGGGTTCGTCTTTCAAATTTTTTAAGTCCTCTTAGAAGAAACATAAACAATTCAGTTTATACTTAGGCTCTATTTATCACCTATAACTATCCGGCTAATTTTTTATAAAGCAATAACTATAAATAAGATATATCTTCAATACATTTATCAATAAAAAATTGAAATTTTTATTAAATGACCTTATTATTAAAAATAAGACGTCTTCTATAGAATAATTGATGCTTACTAGCATTATCTATTTGTTTGAGGAGAATGTACTTTTGAAACTAATTTTTATTATTTTTTTCTGCTTTATACCTATTTTCCCAAAAACGTTTGCTGAAACAACCTCTTTTTTAGAAGCTAAGAATTCCTTAAAAGACTATCGCTCATGGAGCTATCCTTATCCTGAAATTATAGACTACTTAACAGATAAGGGCGAAGAGAAGTTTCTGATCTTTAGTTATGGCAGGGGGGGGGATGGATAAAACCTCGGCTGAACAAACTCTTGGCCAAAAATCGATGGATACAAGGAAAATGGCTATAGCTTACAATATAAAAAGGGTTTTTGATCGCGATGTTGAAATTAAACCTAATTCCAAGTGGGGAATTCCTTTTGATCCGGCAGCTCGGGGCATGCTTAATGTGATTCCCTCGGAGTCCGACAGTGATGTAACAAATGGCGTTCTCATTGAAGTTTCAAGAGAAGACATGGCGAAAGTACTTTTACGGGAAGAAGGGTATGACCTCATTCCGGTTATCGTCCAGGAATGGGAAAATTTCATCCATAATAAACCGGTGTATAAGATAGCCTATACTTTTTATGCCCCGCAAAATAGCTCTTACACCAGTTCTTCAATTTTGCCAAGGCCTTCCTATTATGAATTGACAAGAGATGCCGCCTATAATTTCGGCCCTCTCTTCTACCTTTTATGGCTTAAAACAACCTATATGGCAGATGGCATCACTCCCATAGAAGACTGGGAGAAAGAGGTTAAGGAAAATAGCCCTGCGACTTTAAAAACAGCTTCTTTTATAAATCAAGAATCCTTTCTTGAAGCCCCGAAAGGCGTCTGCCGCTAAAAGCAACACATTTTTTTAAAATTTCTTCTGTTGAAAAAAGGGTAAGCTTACGTTTCGCCCGTGTGACAGCGGTATAAAGAATCTCTTTTCCAAAATTTGCCCCTTCTTCTCCAAACAAAATAAGAACCTTTTCAAATTCACTGCCTTGTGATTTATGGATGGTAAAAGAGAAGGCTAAATCAAATTCCGGAAGTAAAAGCGCCGGGATTTCTTTAAATTCTTGAGGCTTGGTTTGAAAATAAGCGCGGTCTCCTTTTTGGAGTTGGAAAGGGTCTTTGCAAAAAAGAAAGCCGATTTCCCCGTTAAATAATTGAAGCGACGCTTTATTTTTGGTAATCATAATGGGAAGAACTAAAGTTTCTTTTTTATTTAATTTTTTAATTTCTTTAAGAAAAAAACTGTTTAAATGCTCAACGCCGAAAAGGCCTTTTCTTAGGGGGGTTAAAGCGCAAAAGCGTTTAAGATGGCTAAAGAGAAAATCTAAAGAATCCTCTTCTTCTAAAAGGAAGTTAAAGTTCTCATGCAGGATGGATTTTATGAGGTCGCTATTTTTACTTTTTTCGCCCCATTCGGTCCATTCTAAATTTTCATCGCTTTTAAGATAAGATAAGGCTGTTTCGATATCTTCTTTCAAAATAGCTTCTCCAAAAAGTGAAAGGGACTCAGTTTCTTGTCTTTTCCCTTTCTCAAGCTCAGAGATAATAGTTTGAAAGAAGACATGTTTATTAAAACCGTCTAAAAAATCTCCGAAAAGCGAACCTGCATCGACCGGGGGAAGTTGATGCTTATCGCCAATAAGTATTAAACGAGAGCCTGCTTTCATAGCTTTTAAAAGACGAAGTAAAAGATGGGAATCAATCATAGAGGCTTCATCGATAAGAACAAGATCTTTTGATAGCCAACCTTCTTTGGATTCTTCAAATTGATTTTCTTGACCTAGTAAAGAATGAAGCGTTCCGCAATCCGCCTTTTCAATCCAATCGTCCTTCACTATTTTTTTAAGCCCCGCTAGGAAATGGCTTGCAGCTTTTCCGGTCGGGGCCGCAATTGCAGCATCTAAATTTTGTTTGCCATCATCAGAGAGGGAATTAAAAAATAGATCTAAAGCGTGAGCTGCGGTATAGGTTTTACCGGTTCCAGGTCCCCCTGTCAAGAGGCCAAGGGAATGATGAATGATAGAATTTATGGCTTTTGCTTGAACCTCATCAAATAAATTTTGAGAGTGTTTTTGAGACAAAAGAGCTTGAAAACCATCAAGATTAATTTTAAGGGTTGGTTTTTGAGATAAAATGCGTTTAAGCTGATAAACGATTTCTTTTTCTTGCTTCCAATTTTTCTTTAGATAAAGCTTTTTCTTTTCAGCCAAAATAAAAGAGGTTTCCTTTTCTTCAGAAGGGAGGTCTTGAAAAAGTTCCTCTAAGGCTTTAATCCCGTTCGTTACGGCCAGATCGATCTTTTCAAATGAAAGAGAGTCATCCCTCTCTTGAATTTCACCTAAAACACGTGAGGGAGGAAAGAGAGAAGCTTTTTCATATTGAATTAGGAGGTGGCCCTGTTTTTCGGCCAAAGAAACAAAACCAATGGCCAGGGCCATTTCTTCAGATAGCTTGGAAAACAACTTCTTGGCTTCTAAGATCAATTCAAGCTCTAAACTGCCAAAGAAATCATTTTCGAAAAGGGCCTTAACAAAAGGCCATTCGCCTATCCTGGCGCTTAATTTATGTTTTGGCAAAAAATTCATCAGCTTTCCTTGAAGGGAATAAAATAAACGCCGCTCTCAGGCCCAAAAACAGTCCCTCTTAAAAAAAGATAAAAACAGCCTCCAAAAATTTCATGAAAAGGTTTTTTTTCATAAATCGCTAGATATTTTCTTAAAGCTTCCCTATAAATTTTAGCTTGCAGGTCATATCGATTTTTTTCAATCTCGGCTATTAAGGATTCCTTTTCGTAGTCTTCTTTTTTATTTCCAAGCCAGTTTGTTTTCCAGTCGAGGATATAGTATTTTTCTTCATGGTAAAAGATTAGGTCTATCGCCCCTTGAAGATACTCTTCTTCTTGAGATGAGCGATGCGTTGGATGAAGAAAGTCCATCTCGCGAATTGATTTTGTTAGGTCGATATCTTTCAGAGTAAAATTCAAGAGTTTAGCTTGAAAACTGCTTTCCAATATTCTTTCGATTTCCTCTCTATATTCATAAAGAGAAGTCCCTTTAGATCGTTTTTCAATGATTTCTTTAAGATTGCGACAATTAAAAGCTTCCACATTTTCAAGTATGTTATGAAGCAATATACCGGTTTCAATTCCGGCCGGCAAAAGCGGTTTCTCTACAGGACTTGCACACTCAAAATTGGGTTCTTTGAGGTCATGAAGAGCTTTTGAAATAGAGGTAAAGGAGTGAGTGCTTTTTCTTTTAAAGGGATAAAGAGAGGCTTCGGTAAAGATCAAGGGTTTTAATTCAGGTTTTTCAAAAGAAACTATGACGGGGGCTTTCTCTAAATATTGAAATGAAATTTCATTTTTAGAGGCTTCTAAAAAGTTCAAAAGGGGAGAAAGTTCTTCCTGACCTGAGAGGGAACCTTTTTTTAAAGCTTGTTGCCAAAGATCAAGGGGGGTATCAACGGTTGTCTTTTCATAGATCGGAAAAGGCAAATAGACTCTTTCCCGGGCCCTTGTTAACGCAACATAAAACTGTCTTGTTTTTTCAGCTTCTAATTCATCGAGGTAGGAAAGATAAGAGGGGTCTTCCTGATTTCGAACTTTTAGGGTGAAACCATTTTCCTCTGAGTAGGAAGGAAATATCGCCTCTTTCTTGTTTGAGGATCTGTAAAGGCCTGCGGCAAAAACAATTTCATACTCAAGGCCTTTACTTGAGTGAATCGTTTCGATAATGACAGAATCCTTCCCTTCTTCAAAATAGGCTTGCAGCTCTTTTTCTAATTCCGGGTCGGCAAAGAAAAAAGGATCTTTTAAAAGGGAGATAAGATCATACGAGGTTAGTCTTGATTTTCTTGCTTCTTCTAAGAGGATTTCGATAAGACCCTGGAAGTGCATAAAATATGTATCGCCATCCACTTGCTTTGACAAGCGATCTTTTGGGGAGGGGTAGCCTTCTATACTAAAATTAAAAAGCTTTTCAAAAAAAATGCCTAGTTCATCTTCCAAAAGAGATTTCTTTAAAGAGGTGAGATAAACATAGACGTCTTCTTGAAAGAGAAGATCTTCCATTTTTTTTAGATCCTTAGCTTCAAAACCAAGCAATGTGGTTGTTAGCGCAGATTTTGCCAGGGATTCGTTTTTAAGCTCATGAAGAGCTTCCAAAATGGACCTTAGATCTTCTAATAAAGTTTCATCGATTTGAGATTTTGGTTTTGGTATTTTGCAAGGAATATTTCTTTCTTTTAAATAGGATGAAATAGTGTCGGCTTGCGTATGAGAATGAACTAGTATAGCCATATCCTTAAACGGCACCAAAGATTGAGTATGGAGTCTTATTATTTCCGACGCTAAAAATGGAAAGAAATACTTTTCTTCAAAAAAATTATCTTTGGAATGTCTGAGGGAGGGTAAATCTTCTTTTTTGACTTCGGCTAAACAAATGTGAAAAGCTTTTAAATCATCCTGATAAGGCTTAATTTTTCTTGTCTCATCCGCTTGATTGCTTTCATAGGGAAAAGAAGATTCTTTTCTTGGAAGTTTAAAAAAATCAGGGGCGTAATCCGCTTTGAAAACCCGATTTATTGCGCCGACAAGCTCCTTATTGGATCTATAATTGCAGTTTAATGAATAGTGATGCTCTTTATCAATATGTCCTATGGCATCAAGATAGGTATAGATATCGGCGCTACGAAAAAGGTAGATGGATTGCTTTGGATCCCCTACCAAAATAAGGTTTGGACCCTTTTGGCCGGGTGATATAAATAGTTTTTTAAATAAATTCCATTGCCTTGGATCGGTGTCTTGGAACTCATCAATGATAACGCTTTTAAATCGCTCTCTTAAAGTTTCTTGAAAAGAAGGATTCTCTGCAACAAGCGACATCTTTTCAATTAAAGCATCAGGAATAAAGTATTCAGAGCCTTCCGTCTTCTTTTTCAGCAAACTTTTAAAGGAAAAAGCTAAATTTAGTAGAATTCTCTCTTTTTGGGAGGCTTCCAAGATCGTTTTTGAAAGGGTTTCATTTAAATCTTCATATAAATGCGGATAATAAAGAGGCTTTTTCTTTATTGAATGTGCCTCAGCTTTTTTTGCATAGATCGAAAAGTCCTCGAAAGTATCGCTTTCTGCAATAAATTGATCAAAAAGTTCGCTATCTTCTTTTGTTTCATCAAAAAGATGCGTAAGCAGTTCTGAGAAGTAAATAAGGCTTCTCTTATCATGTTTTCTTGAGGGTTCAATAAAAAAGGCTTTTAGATCTGAAATGACGTTTTCTTTAGTAACCTTATAGCGTGAAAGGAAGTTTTTTCTAATATTTTTAAAATTTTGAAGATATTCAAAAAAAGGTGGGTTCTTAGCGATTTCATAAGGCATCTCGGATAACTTTAAAATTTCATTTTTTAAATGTTCCCTCGCTTCCCTTTGAGTTAGAAGCTTGTTTAATTGAGAAGCGCTTATATTTTTTTCGTTGAGATTTAAATAAATGAAGTCATTAAAAAGCCTATCCAAGCCAAGGCGGTCAAAGTTATCAAAAATAACCCCTTTATTATCAATATTGGCATCAAAGGCATGTTCTTGAAGCATTTTGGCGCAAAAACCATGAATGGTGTAAATGGCAGCTTCAGATTTAGATTGAATGGCAATTTCAAGATAATGCTTAATTTGCCTAAGTCTTTCTTTGCCCTCTTCTTTGTATTGTTTTAAAAAATCAAGGGGGGTATTTAAATCTTCATCATTTAACCAAGCTTTGACAAGAAAAAGAGCTTCTTTGATCGCTCTAAAGCAGCGTATTATTAACTCTTTTGCCGCAGCTCTTGTAAAGGTTACGATTAAGAGTTCATCCAGGGTATAGGGCCTATCTAGCAATAAGTCTTTTTCAATAAGAAACCTTAAAGCAAGATGTTCAATGGCAAAAGTTTTTCCGGTTCCGGCCGAAGCTGAAATGCTTTTATTTCCAAATAAGGGAAGGTTTCTATCTAGAACATTGAACGCTTTCATTTTTTACCCCTCGAAATAAAAGGTTCCACAAGGTCTTTTAAAAGAGCGCTCGGCTTTTCATAGGCTTTAATGAGGTGATCCGCGTCTAAAGAAGCAACGGAGCGGAAGTTCCGCTCTAAAAAAGGACCCTTATTTATTTCTCTCTCTTCGAAGGAACCCTGCAAGATATCATTCAGCTTAACGCAATCTTTTTCCGCAACCGGTTGGATCCATTCAGGAAGCAAAGGAAAAGGGTGCTGAAGGCTATCTATATAGTGCTGAATAAGACTTTTAAGAGAATTTAGAGAATCTTTTTTTTCCAAAAAGGGAACGTAGGCAGGCTTATCCGATATGGAAAAGAAAGCTTTTTCGAAAGGGAAATCATAGGTTTCAATAAGGGAAGCATAAAGCAAAAGCTCCGGCAGATGAGGAATTAAAGAGCCCATATCTTGCTTTGAAAAACAAATAATCCCGGCTTTACTAATCGATTTTAAGCTTCCAAGAAGTTCTATAGAACCTTGACCCTCAAATGTGAATTTAAAAGCGGGAGCCACCCACTTGTTTTCTCCTACTTGCTTAAGGGTTGGAATTCCCGGCAGGAAATCAACCGTATGAAGAAGATCCAATTTTTTATCATAGAGAGAAAAAAGTTGTTCAAGATTGTCTTTTTCTCTTTTCACACGATATTTAGCCGCTTTTTGAACGATCCCGGGAAGCAGGTTTTCTTTAGAAAATTGCTTTTCTAAAGAGTTATTATTCGAAGGAGTAAAAGATTTCATCATTAGGTCTTGAATTTGATAAAATCCAAGAGACAAAGTTTCTTTTTTCTCTTTAGATTGATAAAAAGAAACATCCCATTTTCTTCTAAAAAAGGTTTTGAGGGGATTTCTTAAGAAAGCGCTGATTTCTTTGAGTTCGAGAACTTTTACCCATTTTTTTGAATCGCTTGCATCTTCCGAAATTTGCAAAGGCATAAAAAGCTTTGTTTGGCATCTTTTGTTTTGAGCTGACTTAAAGCATGATTTTCGGTAATTTTTTAATGGAGAATCGGAAGTAAAATAGCTTTCATCTTCACTTTTTTCAGGGTGTTTAAAAAAACAAGCGTTAGAAGGTTTTTGTCCCTTTATAAGAAAGGCCTCATCCAAATATTCAAGAAGCTCGCGGATTAGAGCTGAGTTCTCTCCGGGCTCCTTCTCTTTTGTGGTCGAGGTATAGCTTAAGATCAAATGTTCCTGAGAGGCTAAAATAAGTTCTATAAAAGATTGGAGGTCTTGGTCTAATTCGCTTGGATAATTAGTGTGTAGAGGGCTTTTTCTTAAGAGGTCAAGACTTGTCTTGCTACCAAGGCTTGGATAACAGTTATCTTGCAGACCTAAAAAGGCAATGATTTTATAGGGAATCGATCTGCTTGATTTAGGGGTTGAAAAAGTAAGGGTATTTTGCAAAGAATCCCTATGTGAAATTTTAACATTTTGCAAAATTTTATCGAGGTAAAGCGCTACTGCTCCAAAACTAAATAACAAATCCTCTTGGGTTTGCATTCGCCCGATTAATTGAAAAGCTTTAAGTAAATGCGCGGCATCTTCTTTAAAATCGTCAATTTCAATGTCAAAGTAATCCTTAAGCAGGTAAGTCAACTCAAGTTGCCAGCTTTGCAAATTTTTCTTAATTTGTCTAAACGCTTTTAAATCATGTTCAAGAGACCTTAAAAAAACAATAAGCCGATCTAAAAGACTAAGTCCCGTAACTCCTAAAAAATTGTCTTTTTCGGAAGACTCTATTTTAAGCCGGTCGCTTAAAAGATGAGAGATGGCTTCCTCTAAAGAATTTTGTTTCAGGCAGGTCTCAATCTCTATCTGATGCTCCTCTTGTAAAAATTCCTTTTGATGGGATTCAGACAATCCCCAAGATAAATAAGGCTTAAGCCACTTGCTTATAAGTTGAATGGCTTCCTCATCAAAACCAAATTTGGATCTAAGAGCTTTTGAGTTCAAAAGTTTAAAAAGATCTTTTTTCTCAAACCGAGTTTCTCCTAGCCTTAACAGCAAAAGAAACTCTTGGATTAAGGGATTTTTTTCAGGAAATTGAATTTCTGCCACACGATAAGGAAGCTTGCTTTCAGGCGAGCCAAAAATACGATGAAAATAAGGTTCATATAAAGCGATATTGGAAGCTACGACAAGCACCTCTTGAGGCTCGATTTTTTTTGAACTTTCAATTTGATTTTCGAACAGAAAGACAAGGTCATTATACAAAGCTTCTACTTCCCGGCTTTTGGAAACGGATCTATGGATGCGAAGAGAGTTTTCATAAGTCTCATGAATTTCTAAAGGAGGCGCCTTTTCTGAGATTCGTCCAAGAATGATGTCGCTTTGAAGGGCTTGAAGAATTCCAAACTTTCCTTCTTTAAAAGAAATTTCGCTGTCTAATAAATTTTGATAAGAAGAGTAATTTTTGGTTTCTGAATGAATCTCGTATTTTTCAAACCAATCCGTTTTAGACTCCATGGAATCTAAAGCATTAAAAAAATATTTGCCTGATCTTCCCCAGTTAGCGAGAAGTTGGTTGCTGTCAAAAAAAAGAGAGGAATGTTCTAAAAAAGATTCTTTACCCGGCATTGTATTGAGGGCTCGAGAAAGGTAAGCCGCTTCCTTTCTAGATAAAACGTCTCCAATAAAACTACGGGTTAATGAAAAAACGTAAAGAGAAACGCTTGTTGACTCTGAAAGTTTTGAAAAAAAGGCAAGTTCTGATTCGGAAAAGAAAGCAGGGGCAAATAAATGAAGGCTTCCTCCTTTAGGGTTCTTTTCATTTGCAAATTGGAAATTTTCAAGCCCTTGGGTGACTGTTGAAAAAAGGCCTTGCTTTCCAAAAAGATAACTCCAAAGTTTCTTTTGCCAGGAATTTTCCTTTAGATTCTCAAAAAAAACGTTAGCGTTTTTTTCATGACGGCTATAGTGATTGTAGAGGCTTGCAAGCTCATTTGAGAATAATATTAATTTCTTTTCTTCCTTTAAGGAAAGACACTTTTGATTTTTTAAATTAAAAAATTTTAGGAGCTCTTGGTCTAGATCCTTTGGATCCTCTTTAATTCTTTTAAAAAAATAGTGGCTGATGGCGAAGCTTAACTCAGTATCGCTCGGGATTTTTTTAAAAAAAGAAGATCTCGTTTTTAACTCAAAGCATTCATGCGGGAAGTAAAAGTCTACTCCGGCAGCAATTCCAAAAATAGGGTCTTCAGCAAGTCTTGCTCGAATCCATGATTTTAAGGGTGCATGCGGAATGACAATCTCTTTTTTTTCAAAAGGTCCTTGGTTTTCGAGCAAATTATCACGAAGAAAGGAGAAGAGATGATCTAGATGATTGCTAAAATAAATGCGTAGCATAACATTACATTTTCTTAAAAAAAAAGTATTATAAGGGAAAACGAGTTGAGACGGCAACTTAATAAAGTTAAAAAAACAAATGTAATAATAAAATATTTGAATAATATAATCTTGCCCTTTAGTTTGAGAGGAGCTGAAAAACCCTAAATCCAGGTCCTAAAATGAAAAAAAATATTTGTTTTTTTGTAGCGGCTATGACCTTGTTTTCCATCCCTTGCCTAGCTTCATTTATGCCAAGCGGACTCAAGCAAGAAGAAAGAGCTCTTTTTAAAAAGAAACCTTGCTGCAGTGATTGCCAGGAAGGAAAGCCTTGTAAAGACAAAGGCAAAGCTCATAAAGAACGAAAAAATTAATTTCCCTTGTTTGAAAGATAATGCTTTTTCTTGCTAAACCTTTTGATTAAAAAATAAGGAGCGCCAATGCTGCTGACAGGGGAAATAAAAACGGACGGGACAGATAATCTTCAAGTTGTTTCAGAGAACGAAATAGAGAGAGTGCCATCTAATGACGAAGCGCAAGTTGGCAACCTTTCCGGAAGGCAAGCGAGTCGAAGAGCTCCGAAACCGGGCCTCTGCAATTACATTATGGCATTAGCTTTTGCTATTTTGACCCTTGGTGGTTTTGGGGGATCAGCCGGCTTATTTTTTCTATATAGATCTACTAGGAGGTTTAAGGAATGGCCAAGCGATCAAGACTCGCTTCTTGATTTCCATACGGGAGCTGTTATACTTGGTGTTACCTTTATATTTGTTTTAGCGTTTTCATTTACCTGCACTTTAACCGCCTGTACTAGTGTCATCCAAGAATCCCGTAAAAGGCGAATCGCTCTGCAAGGTATAAGAGACTCTCTTTGAGAATCTTTAAAAAAAATTAAACACTCATCAGCTTTTGATTTCCAAGGTTTCAACCCTGATTCTAAAAATTTAATTTTGAAAATAAACCTCTTTTCCTGCTAAACCCTTTTAATTGAAAAAAGAGGGGATACAAATGAAAGCCGCTGGATCAACGGAATCTTTTACAACTCAATCGTTACCGGAAATTGAAATCGGATCCAACAATCACTCATCTAATTCTGAGCGTCAATCTCTGATCGTCAATATGTCCGGAAGAGCTGTGACTCGAGAGCCCCCTAAAAGAGCTCTCTCTCGTGTGATTGAGCTCACTATAGGCTCAATCTTGGTAGCATCGGTCATTGGGGGAGGGACCTCTTTATTTCTTTTAGCCAAAGCTGTTAAGAAGTTGCAGAATTCTTCGGAAGATAGACCCGATTCTGGTGAGATTGTTCTCGCATTTATTCTTCTAACTGTTACTTTTATCACAGTTTTAGGAATGACTGCTGCGGGTGTTTGCGCCGTTCGTAAGATTGCTTCAAGAGAGCTGCCTGAAGAGGCCTCTTCTGTTTAGGCGAATTGGAGGTGCTCGTGTTGTAAGAAACGTTTAAACTTGGGCCTTTGAAACTTGATTTATTGCCCAGAGTGTCATATAGAACATTTTTGGAAAGATGTCTGGAAACAAGTTTTTGATTTTGAAAATGGCTTTCTTACCAAACCTCCTTTGATAAAAAAATTAAGGTTATCGCGAATGAATGTAGAGGGAACAGCCTATAGTCTTAATCAACCAGGTTTCTTGGATGCTCGAATAAACGCAACAGGAGCGCCTTCGTCGAATAATACCCAAGATCTCATGCCTAATATGTCCGGAAGAGCTGTAAGAGAAGAGATACCTAATAGAAAAACTTGTAATTTAGTTAAGATAACGGTTATTGGGATTTTTTGCGTTGCCAGTTTCGGATGCGGAGCAGGAGCTTATCTTTTTTTTGACTCTACACGGAAATTAATGGTCATTTCCGGCGACCCTGAAGCTCAATCTGAATTGGGCTTGGGAGTAGTTTTATTAGCACTTTCTTCTTACGCGATTTTTAAAGTGATAGTCAGCAATTTTAACATTTGAATGGAATTTAGAAAGAAGTCTAATGATAGTTTATTAATAGGTCACACATGAGGTTGAAGAAAAAAGAGGCGTCCTACTATTATCTAAAAACAAATTGAATTGGTTTCCTATCTCAATTTTTTTGTTAACTAGCATCAAATTTCTTCAAGTTTTATCGAGTCGTCAGGATCCTCCATGTCTAAGCCAAAAGAGCGCTATTCTTCATCTGATGATTCTAAAATTTCCGAAAAGATCAATAAAATTTTAAACTATATCCTTATTGCTTTTTTGCTCATTTCTTTCAGGCTTTGGCATCTTACCGTTATACAAAGCGATGATCGCTACGAAGAGGCGGTCAAGCCAAAGAAAAAAACTGTTTTAGAACCTGCTAAAAGAGCGACGATTCGCGATCGGTTCAATATTCCCCTGGCTGTTAATAAAATTCAATATCGAGCCAGTATTATTTACTCGCAAATAAAAGAGATTCCAACAGTTGGCTATACAAAATTAGAAAATGGCGAGAGGGTACGGGTTAATAAAAGAAAAGAGTACATTCAAAAGCTTGCGGAATTTTTAGGAAAAGAGCTCAATTTAGATCCCAAAAGAATTGTAGATTTAATTTACGCAAAAGCTTCTCTTTATAATCACTTGCCTTTTGTCATTAAGGAAGACCTAACTGAAAAAGAGTTTTACCGCTTAAAGATGCTCGAAAAAGATTGGTTAGGGCTTCAAGCGGGCATGTACCCCAAAAGAGTCTACCCGCTTGGGCGAGTAGCTTCTGATATCATAGGTTATATTGGGGCTATCAACAGACAAGAATATGATAAAATCATTAGCGAAATTAAAGAGTTAGAGGCTTTTCTTTCAAATGATGAAGAAGAAAAAGAAGAGTCTTTTATCACTCTGACAAGAGAGGAAGGTTTATCCCGCTTAAAAGAGTTAAAGGATAAAGCTTATACTCTGGTTGATTCCATTGGAAAAATGGGCGTAGAAGGCTATTTTGAAAAGGATTTGAGAGGCTATCATGGAAAAAAATATTATGATTCTGACGCGAGGGGAAATTTCTTAAGGGAGCTTCCGGGCGGAAGAAACCCTCTTCCCGGCCATCGCCTTCTTTTAACGCTTTCCTCAGAGCTTCAAGCGTACGCAGAAGAGCTTCTTATCCAAAATGAAAGCTTAAGGAAGCCTAGGATTTCTGACTATGAGAAAAGCAAATCCCCAAAAGATCCCTGGATTAAAGGGGGAGCCATTGTTGCCATGGAGCCGAGGACGGGAGAGATATTGGCTTTAGCGTCTCACCCAAGGTTTGACCCAAACGATTTTATCCATTCAAGCGACTCAAAAATCAAGCAGGAAAAAGAAAACAATATTTTGCGCTGGTTTGAAACAGAAGCTTATCTTGGTGCTATTTGGGACGGTAAAGTTCCCATGAAAAGAGAGCGGTTCGATCCTTTAAAGGGCATTCAGGAAGAAGAAAAGAGTCTAAGCTGGGAAACCTATCTGGATTTTTTACTGCCGGAAACAAGTGTCTTAAAGAAAAAGCTATCCAAAGGATTTACACTTGATGAAGCCGTAAAAGTGGCAAGATCAGGAGAAGAGCTTTTATTCTTAAGCGGTCAAAAAAATTTGACGGTTTTGATAAATTATCTTTTTTCTTCTGAACCCCATATCCAATCTGGCTCTAAAATCGGAGCTTTAGCTCAAAAGAAAATCGAAGAGAGTTTTCATCTCCATGAAGCTCAAGCTCTGAAATTAAAACAAACCTTAGTCAAAAGTATTTCAGAGTGCATTTATAATCATGAAAAATCCTTGATGATTGATCTTTGCCGCATGCTTGTCTTGCAAGACCGTTTTGGCGAAAATCTTTTAAAAGCCGTTGGTAAGATGACACTTAATGAATATAGGGAGTTATTGATAGCGGCAAGCGCCATTCGTCATGAAGTTAAAACTATGGCGAAGGGGCTATTTCATGAAATTTCATTTGCTCCTTGGAGAGAAGCTAACGAAAAAAACTTTCTTAAGGAAAAAAGAGCTTTAGAAAAAGCTGAGAAAAAATTTTCAAGATCTTATATTGATTATATAGATGAAAAAGAAAATGAACTTTTCCATAAATTTTGGTCCCGCCATAAATGGCAATTGATAACCGCGTTTCTAATGGGGCACTGGCAAGAGTTTCATCCCGATGAAAATTTGGGGCCTTATGTCCAATATTTTTCCACATGGCATAAAGAACTTGAAAAAGGCGCACATTCTTATAGCAATTGGTATTCTTCCTATCAAACACTTAAATCAAAATTTAAACGATTGGAAGTGAATCTTGCGGTAGAATTTTTGCAAACTTTTCGATCTTTTGAAGATTTAGACAGGCCTCTTCTCGGCCGCTATCTCGGAATCAGAAGCGATTCGTCAAAACAGCTTGAAAAGCATCTTGCTTCGGCTTTCTATCCTATTTATGGTTTCGGAAACGCACGCTCTTATGCCTACCGCCATTCAACCACTCAGGGTTCTATCTTTAAGCTTGTAACCGCTTACACAGCATTAACGCAGCGATATAAATCATTAGGCGGTAGAATTGCCAATTCCAATAGCTTAAACCCGCTTGAAATTATAGATGAGTTTAGAAAGGAAGGAAAAGATGAGTTTGTCGGCTCGCATCTAAATGGAAAGGCGATTCCCCGCTTTTATAAAGGAGGAAGGCTGCCGAGAAGCTTATCCAACCATTTGGGTAAGATGGATATTATTTCCGCAATTGAGCGTTCAAGCAACCCCTACTTTGCTCTTTTAGCGGGTGATATTTTAAAAGACCCTGACGATCTAACTAAAGCTGCTAAAATGTTTTCCTACGGTAGTAAAACAGGCATAGAGCTGATGCATGAAATTTCAGGGAGCGTTCCGGAAGATGTCTCTTCTGATCGAACGAACCTTTACTTTCTTTCAATCGGGCAAGGCTCTTTAATTGTGACCCCGCTTCAAACAGCTGTCATGCTATCTGCTTTGGCAAATGGCGGTAAGGTCTTAAAGCCTAAAATTCTTCATCTTTCCATTGGAAGGATTCCAAAACGCGGCGAAGAAATCCTAGATACAAGGCCGCCCTTTTTATTTTCAGATAAAATGGGATATCTAGGGATTGACTTTCCTCTTTTTACAGAATCTACAAAATCAGAATCAAAAAACATCATTAAGCAAAAGCCTGCAGAAGTCATAAGAGAAATCTTTTTACCGGAAGAGGTCAGAAAAATTTTGATCGAAGGGATGAAAAGGGTTGTATTACGTGCGTCTGAATTTCCGGCTCTATGGGGTCTTAAAGAACTATATAAAGACTCTAAAGAAGCCATTCCAAGTTTGATAGGCTTGAGGGGACAGCTTGTTGGAAAAACAAGCACATCTGAGGCCATCGAAAGAATAGACATCGATGCCCTTTATGGAACCAATAAATACAACCATCTATGGTTTGGAGGGATCTCGTTTGAAAATTCGGAAGGAGAATCTAATTCTATTGTCATTCGCGATAAAAATGGCGTCCCTGAGCTTGTGGTGGTGGTTTACTTAAGATATGGCGCTTACGGAAAAGATACGATTCCGATTGCAAGTCAGCTTGTCAATAAGTGGCGTGAAATCAAAAAGAAATACCAAAAAGAATCGTGAAATTAATTTTACTTAAAATGAATGCTTGTTGCTTTAAAATTTTTGAATAATTAGAACTTACGGCAAGCGAAAAAAGAAAAAGGTGAATTTATGCAAGCTATGAAAAATTCAATTGTTGCTGAAGCTTGTTTTAGAAAAGCAACTCCTGAAGAAGTTGAAGAAGATAAAGGCTCTTTACTATATCGTGCAGTGACCTATCCCTTTAAAGCGCCGCTTGACTTCACCTATCGAATTTTTGGAACCCTTTCTATGTATTTCGGAGGCGCCGATGTTTTATCCTGGAAACAACCCTTTATTCAAACTTTTATAGAAAAAGCTTTCCGGCTAGCAGGTTATGATAAACATACCCTATTTATGGAGACCCTTTATAGCTTTAAAGGGACCCGTCGATTTTTGTTAGACCCGGTGGTTGTCAAAGAGCTATTTAAGCATCATAGAAAAGAAGATGGGTTATTTAGAGACACTCGTACTATGGAGGAAATTTTTAATATTTTAAAAGAAGTGTTTCCTAAGGAAAAGTTTGATAAAAATTCGATGATGTTTACTTGTTCTCCTGAACATACAAAAAGATACAGAGATTTATTAGAGCCGTTTCTAAACCAAGAAGCCATAAAAAATTATATTCCCGAGATACAGAAAACAGCGAGTGAGTTTATTGAGGAATGGGCTAAAAAAGAGCTGATTGACGTATCTCTTGAAACAAGGCTATATGCTTCACGTATCATTACCTCCCTTATGTTTAATAACGGAAGGGTAAGCGCAAGTATTTCTGAATCTGTTAATTATATTAACTATTATATTGTAAAATCTATCATGGGAGTAACAGAGGAAGAGAAAGCGCTGTATCAAAAATCACTTAAAGACTTCCGGAAAGCTGTCACAACCATTTTAAAACAAGACAGAATTCCTTTATTTGAAGGTCAAGAAATTTCTGAATCCGAAAAAAAAGCCATGATTTTCATTCTTTTTTTTGCAGGTCAGGAAACGACTTCTTCCCTTTTAACCTACATTCTATTTCAACTAGCGTTAAATCCGAAGCTGCAGAATACACTCTATAGCAGTCTTCGATCAGTTAACGATGAAAGGTTTGAAAACCTTAAAAACAGATCAAGGAAAATTAACACTTTTTTTCTCGAAATGTTACGAAAATTTCCGCCTGTTTATGGCACGGGTCGAAGATGCGATAATGAGATTTGCCTTGTGTATAGGCTTCGAGATGAAGATTTTCAAAGAAAAACAATTATCCAGGAAGATGACATCGTTGTCCCTCTTATGATTAAACTTGCTGAAAATCCGGAGTGGCGCTGCTTTCCTTTTGGAGAGGGAGTGAACGCTTGCCCCGGGCGTGTGCTTGCTTTTTATGAAATATCAGAGCTTATTTTAAAACTAATTGAAGGGTATACCATCCACACGAATCAAAATGAAAATGAGGTGAAAATCTCTGCGAAAGTGACTCTTCAATTTGATAACTCTCCAAAAATATGGTTTGAGCCAAGAATTAAGGATGAATCAACATCTTCAAAAAAATATGATTAAATGAAATTAACGAAGCTGGTTTTACATGTTTTTACACATAAATAAATTAAGAAATCTTATTTTCCCTCTTTTTTTCATAACTCCGATCCAGGCCTTTTCAGGAGGGGCTATTTTATATGAGATTTCATCGGCAGACACGCGCTTAGCTTCTGCCGGCTATAGCTCCAGGGCTCAAGACCCCTCTACCGTGTTTACAAATCCCGCCGGCATGTCAAGGCTTTGCAGGGGAGTCGAATTTGGAGCTCAAACTATTTTTCAACACGTTCACTTTAATCCGGATGACGCTACCACAACATCCGGTGATGATGGGATGGCTTCTAAGTGGCTGCCTTCAGGTAGTTTTTTTTATGTTGAGCCTTATGGTGAAAAATTAACCTTTGGCTTTGGCAGCCTTGGATACTTTGGAGCCGATTTATCATATAATCATGATTGGGTGGGACGCTATTACATTCAACAATCCCTTTGCCAAGGATTATCTCTTGTGCCGGCCGTCTCCTATAAAGTCAACGATTGTCTTTCTTTTGGAGCCGGTCTTAACATTATGTATGCCTTTCTAAAACAAAGATCCGCTGTTAATAATGCCCTAGACGGCATGGACGACGGTTATTTTTCATTAAATGATACTAAATTTGGCTGCGGCGCTGTTTTTGGTGTTCTCTATGAGCTTTCCTGCAGAACAAGATTCGGTCTTCAATACCTGACAAAAGTTAAATTAAAATTTGAAGATAAGCCTGAGTTTAATAACATTGGTCCAAATCTAGAAACTCTTTTAGAAGACGTTGGAATTATTGGAAGTACGGTAAATCTAAATGTAAGGGTGCCTCAAGGGTTCATCCTGAGCGGTTACCATGAATGGTCTGACGATCTCGCTTTGATGTTAGACTTCGGCTTTCAAAAATGGTCTGAATTTCAAAAAGTCATTTTAAGTCTTAGCGATCTTGATGGAACGACTTTTCGCTTCCTGCCAAAGTACGAAGACACTTGGCATGCAGCTTTCGGAGCCATATGGTATTATAATGACTGTCTTTCCTTTTCAACAGGCGTGGCTTATGATTCTTCTGCTGTCACAAATAAAGAGAGAACCCTTGATTTTCCAATCGGTGAGCAAATCCGTTTTGGGGCCGGAGGCCGTTATGCAAAATCGACAAGCTTGATTTTTGATTTTTCAGCGGAATTACAATGGCAGGGGGATCTACTCTGTGATGTCAATCGAGGTCCCTTGGCAGGCCGTGTCTCAGGCGTTTTTGAAAATGTCTATGGGGCGTTTCTCAACGTAAATGTGATCTATTTCTTTTAAGAAAAAAGCCTCTTATCGTAATAAGAGGCTTTTTAGTATTATGGCGTTGGGGATTCAACGCATTCCATAATGACAAAATTTATAAATCCCGCTGTATCCGGATCCCCTGTATTCGAATCTATCACATTTAAGTCGATTGTCGTAAGGCCTCTATTAATGTTTATCACATCAGATAAAGCGTTCGGATCTTCGGGTATAGCTATGATGGTGGCATTTTGGGTGAATGGCGGGTTTAAAGTTAATGTCAATGTATTTGCTGTAGCGGTCCAAGAATAATCCCCGGTGGATCCGGCGGAAGGCAAAGCTACAATGCCGGCAGAAACATTTGTCAAGCATTGAGTATTTATTCCAAGATCACCGGGTGTTCCGGGTGGTCCGACAGGTCCCTCAGGACCTTCCGCACCAGGCGCGCCATCCGGCCCGGGTTCTCCCGGGTCTCCGGGAAGTCCTGGCGGGCCGCTTGGACCCGGACAGCATTTTCTTGCTTCTAGAGGAGCATCCATCAGCATTACAGAAGCAAGAAGGAAGAATTGAGCTATAAAGAGAAATTTTTTCATCGTATTAACCCTATTAATTTTTATTCAGCTACATCCAAACATTGAATAGCAAAAAATTCGATTATCGTTGCCGTCCCATCAAGATCGAATGTGACTGTTTGGCCAACTCTTGTTATAGTTATAGGAACCGGGATATTGCCGGTCGTTTGTCTAGCCGTTGCTACAATAACATAATCTCCTGTAGCATCAGGAGTTGTAAAAGTAATCACCGCTTGAGAATTTGAAATGGAATCTATATTGAAATCGCCTTGTGGTCCAGTGCCTCCAAAAGGCGGCAATAAAATGCTGTCTTGAACGATTCTATATACGCAAGAAGTCAATACCTCCTGCGTTCCAGGTGGTCCTTGAGGTCCTTCAGGACCCGGATCGCCCGGCTCTCCAGGAGCTCCTGCCGGACCTGCGGGACCTTCAGGCCCTTGGGGTCCTGGCGGGCCTTGAGGGCCTGGGCAGCAACCAGCAGCTTGCAAATCAATATTCGAAAAGATGGAGCAAATTGCAATAATCAAATAACTAATGAAAATTCTGTGTCTCATTTTAACTAACCTTTACACTTCATCTAAAGGATGAAGAATTTAATATATCTTAAGCTAAAAATCTGCTTTTTAGATTTTTAACATTTATCAATCTATGATGCAGTTGTAGTTGCATTCCCATCGGCAATGATCTTGAACCGGTATGATTTCATTTCTAAAAATGGGATCAAAGCAGCAAGAGCTGCATCCACTCCAAAGCGAATTACAATTAAAAAGACTGAAGATCTGCTCAAAAGGTATTTCAAGTGTGACAACGCCTTGGCCTCTTGTTTTGAAAACATGGTCATAGGTCAATCTGCCCTCTAAACGTATATACTCATTTACATAAGAGATTAATCGAAAGCGACCCCCCCAAAAATCGGAAGTGTGATCGCTTTTAAGATAATAGGGACCTGCGGCTAGGTAAAAGTACCTGATGTCACCGGCGCAAGTTTTGCAGCTTATGGGGACTCCGAATTCTAAATCCGCTCCCCAAAAGGAATATTCAAAATCCCGATTAAGAGCAAAATAGCCGCCATCGTACTCATAAATACAAGTATGTGAAGAGGATCTTGTGGATCCAAGAGGAATATAGGCATTCGCCCTGATATCATAGCTGCAGCCTAAAAACTCAAGCCCAAGGCCTAACTGATGATAATTTTTATAAGAAGTTTCCCTATAATCATAATAGATGTTAGCCCCTAAAATATAGGAATTGGAAAGGTATCTTGCTCCTCCTCCGATGTTAAAGGCATACTTTCCATTATCCATAAGATGGAAACGGAAATCTGCAAAATAGTCGTCTTTAATAGCAGCAAACAGCCCTAAGGTGGTATAGCCGGAATTGATACCAAGGCCTCTCTCGCTTGTATAAGAAAGGTAGCCAACCGATGCCAGGGCTGTTCCTATATTTGATGAATTTGTTTGAAAATCTTCAAAATAAAGGGATTCCTCACTTTGAAAATCACCAACCGGATAACTATCACCTTGATAAAAATTGGGTGCAAAGCAAGGGTCTCCTTCGTAATTCTCGCTGTTTGCAAAACTTGCAAAAGATAGGAGGAAGGTAATTGCTATATGAAATGTTCTTTTTAAAAAATTTAGCATTATAAATTTCCCTTATGAGGTTATGCCGTCAAGCAAGAGGTTGCGAGGAAATTAACAAATGTTGCGTTTCCATCAATTTGAATTGAAAAAGCGGGAAAGTAAGTGACATTATCAATGCTGACGACCGCCGACTCTCCAGGGGCCGCTTCTGCAGTTGCTTGAACGGTCCAGCCGGGCAAACCAACGGTAAAAAGAAGCTCCACATGGTCCGGAAAAGCCACATAGGTATAGCCCGGACCGCTTCCAGCGGTTGAACCTGAGGCTGGAACTTCTATTCTCCCATCAATAATAAAAAGATTACAGCTCGATACGGCATTTTGTGTTCCCGGATCTCCAGGAGGGCCTTGAGGCCCTGGAGGGCCGTCCGGTCCATCAGGTCCAGTAGGACCGTCCGGGCCATCAATACCAGGCGGCCCTTGATCGCCGGGCGAGCATTTGCAAGCCATTTTTATGTTGTGATGGATTGCTCCAAAACCGGCATTCGCCGACATGCAAAGAAGGCATAAAAGAAAAGAAAACATTTTTAATCGTATTTTCACGTTGCTATCCCTTTTAGTGCTATAAATTTTTTTTTCAATTTAGGTTTTAACTTTGAAAAAAAAATGTTTCCTGTCAATCGGAATCGTTACAATTGATAGTACTATTTTTTTGTAGAGTCTTATGTGTTAGCACCTAGCCGCACCTGTCTTCTGGCTTGATTGACAGTAAGCTTTAGCTAAACTGTCTCAGTTTCGGAAAGATTGAATGAAAAGGAATGGAATTACCCGATCGGCGGCTTTACTTACCAACTCAATACGGGTAAAGGAAAAACACGTAAGTGCTTTTCCTTTATCTTAAGACGTAAAGAAGTTAATTAATTATCCTAATTTTTGCTCTAGCGCGCTGTAGATTTCAAAGTTGTGACAGTAGACTGAATAATCTCCATATCCTAGATTTTTGACCTCTAATGATCTTTCATTTTTAGAAGAAATATCTTCCCATAAAGCTCCCATCTTACTGCCAACATAAGCTCTTATGCTTGTAATATCGTTTGGAATGGCAGCAGAAAAACGGGTTGAGTGATCAAAAGATTTTGAATTTAGCTGAGAATGGTACTTATCCCCTTTGTAAAGACATAAAGTGACAGAAACCGGGATACTTGTTCTGACGCTAAAATTAAAAGCGGCATTAGTTTGAACTTGATTAATTAGCCCTTGCGATGCGGTTACTTGCATATAATATTCCTTTTTTAAAGATAATTTAGTGAACCTTAAACCTTATAGGCTAGTTCAATTGTTTATTTTTTATATAAAGAAATTGTTAGTTTAGAAAGTAGTTCATTTGAAAGTTAAGGAGATTAGACGGGTTTTTTATAATCAAACCGGAAATGAGGTGCAGAAATTAATGCAAACCTCGTTCGCTTAGTTGTCATTTTGCATTGCGAATCATCTTTGAGAACAAAATATTTTACTACTTCATCACAAATACAAAAAATTGCAATCATCTGTTGATGCATAGCATCCTCCCTTGTTTGGAAAGGATATTACGCTCACAGGCAATCATCCGCAATTAGTCATATCTTTTTTATCTTTGTCATTCGGCAAAAGCCCCGGCATTGCCTTCAGGCAATTCTAAAAAATCTATTGACACCTTGGGTCGCTTGCCTGTGGATTAGGCGCAATCAGGGGTTTAATTTGTCTTTTTTTTGTTTGGATATGATTTTCAAAGATAGCGACCATCCCGTAGACATAGTCTTTAAAGGCAGGATTTTCCATTGCTTTTTTAAAATCAGGAAGAACAAGCAGGGCTTCTTTTTGCGAATAAGGGCCGACCGGGTTTTTTAAAAGACTCATCAGGGATAAAAAAGAAAGGGGGGAGCTTCGAAAATAAAGGGTTAGAAAAGTATGCCACCTTTTGACTGTAGCTTCCGGAACGCCTTGGCTAAGTTCTCCTTGATGCACTTTGGAGAGCAAGGAAAGATAGTTTTTCCAGTCTAATTTGGAAAGCAAGTATTCGTCTTCAATTAATTTAATGAGAAGGGCTCTAAAGTTTATCGGAGCGTTAGGCATAAGCCTTGGATAAACATTGGAAGCTAGGACGTAGATATTCCTCTCTTTATCTACATAAGTGTGAAACTTTGCACCTGCAATAAAAGGATCCGGTTCTTCTAAAATATCATCTAATGTATTGGCATCAATGTGCGTTTCTTTCCTATGAACTTTAGAAATATAACGGATATCTGGATAAAGAGTTCCGATCATAAAGGATTTTTCAGCTTCAAAATTTTCCCGCGGAAAATTTTCTAAAAAACGTTCTGCTAAATAAGCATGTGTGATTGGACCTGCAGCAGTCGCTTGTCCAAATTGAATTAGACAAAATAATAATAAAATTTTTTTTCTTAAAAATAACATGAAAATTATTCCACAAAAAGAAAGAGTGTAAGAGCTTCATTATCTTCAATGCTTAAGATCTCTTCAAAATCTTGCACGCGTTCATTATGTATGCTGATAACGGCTTTTCCAAAAAGATGGATTAAATTTTTTAAATCCACCTCATTACTAAGACCTGTTGAAACACCAAGAATAACATCATAATTCGGCGCTAAACGTAAAAGAAGTTCTTTAAAACGATTAGAAAGTAAAAGTTCGTTGCTATAGCGAGTGATTCCATTCGCGGGGATAAAATGATACCCATCCTTATTTAAAATCGGAGCTGTTTGACTCTCCCCTAAAAGGTAGGCATACAGCCCATCCTCATTTGAGGCTTGACTAAAGCTAAGATCCATAACAAGAACCTTTTTTCCAATTTTTTTTAAAAGTTTAGCCAAGCTTTCACTATAATCCACGTAGTTGCCCATGGACAGAAGCAAAGTTTTTTTCGGCGTCTCAATCTCTGCAAAAGAAAGAACCTGTCTAAGGGCCAGAAGATTCTCATCGGATAGCTCTGATGTATTTAAAGCATCTTTTAATCTAAAAGGTCCGGCGACTTTTTTATGGGCTCCTTGCAAATTTTTCATAGAGAGACGAAGTCCCATAAAACCTTCATAGCAGACAAATGAAATCAGAGATAAACTTCCCCCAAAAAGAAATCCTATAAGTCCATATATAAAAAGTGCAGGAGGTTTTGGTGTATTTGCAGCAAACGCAAGATCGACCGGATGAGATTTCGTCAGCTCCAGATTCATAGCGATATTTTTAGATTCAACCATTTGAGAGATTTGCCTCCCGAATAATTTTGCGGAATCCACTTGATATTGAACTAAAATATCGGCTACCCACGTTTTTGGAACATTGGCCATTTCTTTTTGAATAGATTTTAAATGCTCACTGATGAGTTCTTTTTCTTTTTCCAAGTTATGGATACGGCTTTCCGTATAGTCTTTTAATTGTTTTTCTAATAACAGAATGCTTTGTTGATAAAGGACAAAGACCGTCTCTTTTAGGTTTAAAATTTTATCTTTTAAAAGTTCTGTTTTTAAGCTAAGCCATGAAACTATTTGTGATAGGTGCTTTTCAAAACAATTTCTTGTAAAATCTAATTCTTGTTTAATCCGTTCCTGTTCTTTATGGCTTCTATTAGATTCATCTTTTAGATCAAGAAGAAGCCTATTATAGCGGCTTAGCATGTCAGAGGAGACAATATCGTTTGTCATGGAAATTAAGGGACCAAGCTCAGTTGCTTCATTGCTGACACAGTCTGAAATGAAGAGTTGCTGTTGGAGATCGCTTTGGGTTTCCTTAAGGTCTTCATGCAAAATTTCAAGAAGATTTTCAGCCATGCTTAGAGTTAAACCATTAAATTCTTTGCTTTCATTGGTTTGATAAATAATTCTTTCCTCGACCGTTTTTTCTTGCACGGTATGAAACTGGATAAGATTGGAGAGATAGGAAATGAATTTATCCTTTAAGGGAAGAAAAGAATTTAAGTTGTTTTGATTTTTAGATTCCTTTTTTAAGGTAAGAAGCTGTTTATACCAGTTTAAAATTTGTGTGGATTCTATGGATTCAAAAAACTCATCTGAAAAAGGGTTTAAGTGCCTGTCATCTTTAAAAGAATCTTTAATTTTTTGAAGACCTGCTATGGTATTTCGTATTTTATCTAAATTTTTAATGTGGTTTGCAAGCTCTAGGCTGCTTATTTCGGTTTGCTTATTTTTATTGATACTTTGCAAAGCTTCATCGGATTTCATTTTCAGATGACGCATTTCTCCAAGCAACGTATTGATGATCTGTGAATCCCCGTGTGAGTTATACGGGTCGTAATAGGCAAGATCTCCTTCGCTTAATTCTTTTAATCTATTAATTTCAAGCAAAAGGGCATAATCTTTTTGTTTTAAATCAAATTGCTTTGTAACAAGAAATCGCATGGCATCTTCCCCTTTAGGAAAGCCGCTTAGAGAGACATGCGATTCAAGTTCCCGGGCATAAGAATCTAAAACTTCTTTTAGTGAAATGGATTCTTCCTGTTGTCTTTTTTTTAAATATTGAAGTTGGGATTTAGAAAGCTTATCACTTTTTTCTTGCTGGTACTTGATGTAAGCATCCATCAAAGTATCTAAAAAAAGGACCGCCGTTTTTCTTAGTGGGTAAGTAAAGCTTAAGTTTACAAGTTTTTTGTCTTTAAGGTCAGGTTTAGCTTCAAGAAGAGTTGAGAACTGTTTGACTAAAACGTGAGTCGGCGTTAGCAAGATAAATTTTAAATTGGCAAGTTCGCTTTCATCTAGCAGATCCAAAGTAAAGGAAAAATCTTTTGTGAAAAGAGGTTTTCCAAAATGACCCTCATAAGTTTCATTTTCCTCTTCATTTTTAAGCTCGTAAGCATTTCCTCCAAGAAAGCTAAATTTCAGCTTCAGAGACTTTTCTAAAGAGAAAATGACTTCCCGTACATCCACGGCTTTTGAATCTTCTTTGAATTGAGGTTTAATTTTACTTATAAGGCTGGATAACTCTATTTTTAAGTTATTGGCTACCGTTTCAAAAAGAGCCTCTTTAGGGCTTTTCGTGATTAGGCTTACTTGTAAATTAAGTTCTTTGATAACTCTTTCAATCAAAAATCGAGATTTAAAAAAACTGATGGCTTTATTTTGATCGCTGCTTGTGAAAGAAGAAAGAGAAAGATTTGCCATACGGCCATCGGACTGAGTTTGACCTTCTTCACGAAACAAGGCTTCAGCGACAAACCTAAGAGGCTTCATGCTGCCATAGGCGATGCCAAGGCTTGCAAAGATTAAAGCTATGAATGCTATCTTAAACCGGTATTTCCTAATTATGGCTATAAAATCAAAAATCGATACATTTATTTCCTTATTATCTTTTGATTCAAAGCTCATAAAAATTCCTAGTTCGTTAACCTATAAAGTCCATATCCTGCTTGAATTCCGGTCACACTTGGCAGTAACTGATCGATGAATCGATTCCATCTAGTGAGCGGCGTTTCAGAGACGTAAACCGTATCTCCGGGAATCAGCAACAGACTGTCGTTCGGGAGGTGGATGATGTGCTCCCAGCAAAGAGTGTAGATTTTAGGGCAAGGAAGGTTTCCTCTGATGACTTGAATGTTTCTTTTATCTCCTGTAAAGGGAATCCCATGGGCGGAAACAAGAGCTTCCCTAAGGGAAATAAAACCGTAAGGAACTTCGACAGGCTTTGGTAAACCCACTTCTCCCATGACCATGACTAAGCTATCTGACGGAGCTGCGATAAATATTTTGTCCCCTCCTCGCATTACGATGTTTTGAGACATATCGCCTTCATGAATGAGTTTGTGAAGATCTATGCCTAGTTGGCAACCGTCTCGAACGACATAACTATTATAGAAATTAGCATTAGGTGGAATTTTTGCATGAGCTATGACCTCATAAAGTCTCATTCTGCCATCTACAGGGACGGCATCGGTTGCTACAAGGCCTGTAAGTTCTACTTTTTTTGCCCGCCTCATTTTATAGTTTACAAATACTTCGGTGTCTCTAATTTGATTGCGAAACTCGTTTTGTATTTTAATTCGAGCTTCTTCGAGGGTAAGGCCTGCTATCAAAACCGGGGGGATATCCGGAAGATCAACCCTTCCATTGTTCACACGAAATCCCCCAACCGTATCATTGATGAATTGGATAGATTCCATGAGATCTTTTCTTGTCGGATGATACACCGCTATGATGAGAGTATCGTTCTCATCGATGACATCTTTAAATTCATACATGGCCTCGCAAGGGACCTCCTCTAATGGGATTCCTTGCATTTCCAAAATCGCAAGCTTGCCTTCTTTGATTTTATAGGAATCAATCACAAATTCATCCGCGCCGAATCTTGAAAAGTCTCGAACCTTTTGACAGCAACCTGTCAAAGAAAAAAGTAAAAAGAGAAAAACAATAGGAGATAATCGATGATGGTTTAACATGTTTTATTGAATGCCTAAAAGGTTAATGCGTGAAAGAGCGATGCTTGATAGCTTCTTTTAAGTTTTCGATTTTATCTACTTGTTCCCAGCTAAATTCTTTTTCCGATCTGCCAAAATGACCTCCAAAAGCAGTTTTTTTATAGATAGGCCGTTTAAGGTCCAGCATATCAATAATGCCTTGTGGAGATAAATTAAATACTAAGGGGATGGCTTCCGCAATAAGGTTCTCATCGACCTTGCCTGTTCCAAAAGTATCGACTTTGATGGAAATAGGATGAGATACTCCGATAGCATAGGAAAGCTGGACTTCGCATCGTTTGGCCAATTTTGCCGCTATAATGTGTTTAGCGACATACCTTGCAGCATAGGATGCTGATCGATCAACTTTTGTTGGATCCTTGCCGGAAAAAGCCCCGCCGCCATGCCGTCCCATTCCCCCGTAGGTATCTACAATAATTTTACGGCCTGTAAGGCCAGTATCGCCAACCGGTCCGCCTATGACAAATCTTCCTGTCGGGTTAATAAAAAATTGCGTATTGCTATCAATAAATCCGGATGGCGCAATTTCTTCAGTGAGCCGCTTTAAATCACGGGTTAGAATTTCTTGTTTTACATCGGGAGAATGCTGCGTAGAAATGACAACCGAATGAAGCCTTTTCGGTTTATGGGCGTTGTCATATTCGATAGTCACTTGCGATTTGGCGTCAGGCTTTAGATAATTAAGCTCAGAGCTTTCCCTAAGGGATTTTAGTTTTCTTACGATAGCATGAGCCAGCATAATAGGCATAGGCATAAGTTCAGGGGTCTCATCGCAAGCATAGCCGAACATGATGCCTTGGTCGCCGGCTCCTAATTCTTTAGAGGAAGTTTTATCAACCCCTACTGCAATATCTTGAGACTGTTGATGAATGCTTGTTAAAACAGCGCAAGATTTATAATCAAAACCAAGAGAGGGATCGTCATAACCTATTTCTCTAATTGTTTCTCTTGCTACGGCTTGAAAATCAACAATGGCTTTTGTGGTTACTTCTCCGGCTAATACGACAAGGCCAAGACCGACAAGGGCTTCACAAGCAACTCTTGAGTCTTTGTCCTGACTTAAACAGGCATCTAAAATGGCATCAGAGATTTGATCTGCGATTTTATCCGGGTGTCCGACAGACACGGATTCTGAAGTGAATAAATAATGCGTCATGCGAGCCACCGATAAAATACTATAGAACCAATAAAAAAAGTTTGCGTTATTAGTTTTTAAGCTAAAATTTTTAATATAAAAAATTAAAAAATATAATGTTCTTTAAGCAAGATTGACTTAGCTAACAGAAAAACAAGCTCCTTTTTTAAGGGAGAGCCAAGATGTTTTTAAGTTAGAAATGAAACTATATAGGCGTCAGACTAATTTAAGCAAGTTTGGCTTTACTTTTTTTCAAGAAGCAAGAAAACGTATTGCAAACAATCTTCTTGCAAGCTTTCGTCTTCTATTTGTATTTCAAAAGAAAGGGATTTATCATAGTAATTATAAAAGGGATGGCTTAAATTCATGCGGATTTCATAGTCGCAGCCATTTTTTTTGCCAATAAGCAGGGCATCTCTTACAAAATTTTCTTGACCCTTCTCTTTTATAAAACAAATGTAATCTTGGATGGATTCAACAAAAGAGGTCAATCTGGGGTGCTCGTTTATCGAAAGAAGCCATGGCAATAAATTCCTTAAAACTAAAACCAAGCGATTGCAATCACGGCCTTCATGCCTTATTTGCGCAAATTCTGCTTGAAAGACGTCCGTATCAGGGCTGCCGGGATCTAAAACTACACCAAGCTCGCCATAATAACTATTTTGAGGGGACTCTTCATAAATTTCGGCAAAGTCCTCATTTTCTTTTATAGGCGTCTCAAGATTAACTGCTTGCTCCTCGCTTTTTTCAGGAACAATCTCTTTGATTTCAACTGTTTTTCCAATTTGATTTTGAGTTTTGGTTAATATGGAATAAGCCGAAAGCTCAGCCATAAAACAGCAAAGAAAAGAGAAGCTTAAGATAAATGGAGCGAATTTCATAAAGATCCTGTTGTTCTCATTCTATTTAACTTTCCCTTGAAATTAATGATTTCCGGCTAGTTTCTTCAACTCCGCAAAATCAATTTTCCCGGAATTTGTCATAGGAAGCTTATTTAATTTCAAAAATTCAAATTGCCCATTAGATGGAAAAAGCCCGTTTTTTTCAAGAGTTCCGTTGACTTTCATGTGATCCAATTTTTCTTGAGTGTGGACAAGAATGATTTTTTCTCCCTTTATTTGATCACTCACGCTAGTCAATGCGAAGCTATAGGGTTCTGCGTCAAACTCTTCGTGAAGAAGATCTTCTATGGTATGAAAAGGGATAAAAAACTCTCCGCATTTCAAGAATCTTGTTTTACGGTCGATGATTGTGACAAAATCATGTTCATCCATACAAGCTACATCTTGTGTGATAAACCAGCCATCTCGAAAAGCGTCGTGGCCCGCATCTTTTTCCATGGCATAGCCTTTCATAAGATTAGGTCCTTTAGCAAGAAGAAGCCCTGCATTTCCACGAGGAACTTCTTTAAAGGTGAGGGGATCAACGACTTTAACCATAACTCCTGGAATCGGTTGTCCGACCGACCCTTTTTGAGAACCTTGTTGATAGATTCCTGGCAATCGAACATCGAGGGTGTTGGTTGTAATAATTCCTGACATTTCAGCAGTCCCGTAACCTTCCATCGGTTGAATTCCAAATCTTTCTTTAAACCTAGAAGCGATTTTTTCATTCAGTTTTTCTCCGGCAGTCAAGACAAACCTGAGAGAGCCAAAACTATCCGGGTTGACATGCTCTAAATAATAGCGAAGAATAGAGGGGGTTGTCCAAAGCATCGTGATTTTTAATTTTTTTACAAGCTTTGCGGTTGTTTTGGCATCAAGAAAAGAGGGGGTAAAAACAAGCGGAAGCCCGTGGTTTAAGCCTATCCACATGGCTATGTACCCGAAGCTGTTTGAAATGTCTAAAGCTAAAAGCAATTTATCTTTCGCGCTAGTTGATGGAATGACTTGCGAGACCGATTCAACATTTGAAGAAACATTAAAATGAGAAAGAGAGACAGCTTTTGGCCTATCCATGGCGCCGCTTGTAAATTGGATGGAAAGAATATCTTCGATTCCGGGAGATTTATTTGAGCCGGAGATCTTTTCAAGGGTTGTCGTCGGGAAGATAAGACCCATAACACTTGAGCTTAAGCGATGGCGAAGTTTAACCTGGCTCATGATATCTTCAATAAATGCCACTTCTTTATCTTCCAAGGCTTCAAAATTTTTCTGATAAAGGTCTTTTGTTGTGATGATAAGCTCAGGCTTTAAAGAAGTCATAATTTGATCAAGCGCCGCCGAATCAAAATTAGAGCTTAGGTTGATAGAAGTTTTTCCTGAGATAGAAATAGATAAATTTAAGAGAACTTCTCCTAAACTTTCAGGAAGCATAACCCCTATTAGTTTTTTTTCAAGCCATCGATTTTTTAAGATGCGCCCAAGGGAGATGGCCCTGCTAAGAATTGAAATTCTTGAATGTTTCTTTTCATGTTCATCGACAAGCGATAAAGCCCAAGGAGCTCTCCAGACGCTTCTTATAAAATGCAAGTAAATAGGAACTTCATCATCTTTTCTACTCTCCCAAGCTTCGCAGCCTAATTTTCGGATGGTTCTTCTAATTTGGACAAGGGAGGCTTCCGGGGGAAGCGGCTTTCCAATAAGCATCGTCATAGGGTGAGGGATATTCTGCGGTCTTCTCGGGATATAGCGCCCCCCCTTTGGTGACAAGACTGTTCCCCAGACTCTATCCAGGTAAATCGGAATGATAGGAGCTGTCTGACCTTCCATAATTTCTTGAATATCATCACTGAAAGGCTGCATCATTCCTGTTCTTGAAACTTGTCTTTCAGGGAAAACACAGACCAGATGGCCTCTTTTAAGATGTCTTGCGGCAGCTTTTAAAGCTATTTTAACCTGCTCCGGTTCTTCGTCAAAAGGGACAGGGATTGCGTCCATGGCAAGAGCAAAGGGCTTAAGCCACCACTTGGCAAAATGTTTGTGGCTGAGTAAAAAACGGACCGGCCTATCAACTGAGGCTAATACAAAAAAAGCATCTAGCGCCGATAAGTGGTTGGAAACAAGCAGGGCCCCTCCCTCTTTCGGAATATTTTCTTCCCCTATAATTCGTATTTTATAAAAGGTATTTGTCAAGATAACAAAAACAAGCCGAGTGAGGGCTTCCGGCAAAAGTTTAATGGACCAAATAGTGGCCCCTACAACAAAAATAGAGGAGGCGATTAAAGTTTCTTTAAGGTCAAGACCAAGATATGCCATAGCGGCAGGCGCCCTTTCATGCCCCCGATATTCAAGGCGTTGCTAAGGGCTATAACCGCTCCTCTTTCTCCGACAGGAGCTCTCCATTGCACAAGAGACTGCAGAGGAATAATCAGCATCCCTGAAAACATTCCCATGCAAATTAAAGTGGCTACTGTGCCGGGTATTTTAGGCTGCACTAAACCAAGAAAAGATGAAAGGATGGCAAATCCTATTGCACCAAATGGGATAAGGCCGTATTCGATGCGGTCTTTTGAAATTTTTCCGCCGATAAGGGCTCCAAGCGCAATTCCAATGCCGTAAGAGGCTGGCGGCAAGCCTTGAAGAAGCTCCCCTTTTTCTAAATGCTTCACAAGTGTTTTTGCATAAACAAGGACGTTTTGTCCAAGCAAGCTAATGATAAACCAATAAAAGAAAGTGCCTAAAATGGCCAAGAGCAAAATTCGATCCGTCCACATTGCTCTTCCGGCATCTTTTAGAGTTTCTATAGATCCTTTGCTTTCTTTTTGCGCGGGTTCAACTTTTGGAACTAGGAAAGACATTGCGAATCCAATTAAGGACAATACAGATAGAATAACGGGACCTGTCCAGGAAAGATCGGGAGCAAGCCCTCCTTTGTCTAAGGCTAACATAATGGGGCCGAGGCCTGTGCCTGCTATGATGGCAATCATAGTCCACATTTCCATCAAGCCGTTTCCTTTCGATAATTTCTCGTAAGGAAGAATTTGAGGAAGGATTCCATACTTTGCCGGGCTGAATAAAGCGCTTTGCATGCCCATGGCGCCAAGAAGAATGTAGGGGAAGAGGAGTTCTGCGGGAATAAGGTATAGGCTTAAAGTGGCAAGAAGCATTAATAGGACTTCAAAGCCTTTCATGATAATAATCATGGATCTTTTGCTAAAGCGATCCGCTAAAGCACCTGCCGGGAAAGAAAATATCAGCATCGGGAAAAGGAAAACAAGGAGAGCGACTGTCGCTTTCATCTGGGAGGAGTATTCAAAAACTTCTTGGGCAAGAGGTTCTTGTAAAAGGGGTCTTGTGGCGAGAGTAAAGACCATGATCTTCCAGGCATTGTCATTAAATGCCCCGACAAATTGGGAAACAATGAGCCCAAAAAGAGACCCTCTTTGACTTGTCTTAAGTTTAGTTGACATGCTTATCCTAAAACAATTAAGTTTTCTAACGAGTATTCAAAAAATTTATTCAAGGTATTTGTTTATCGTTCCCAAAAAAAACTAATGGGTTCATTTTAAAATTTTTATTTATTATATTCCTAATAAAATAAAATTTTTGTCGAAATTCCTTTGATAAAGAATTTATTATTTTAACTTGAATTTTCAAATTCAGCCCTTCACTATTGAAAGTGAAAAAAATATAAATCAGGTCTTAAATCATTCCTAAAGGTTGATTTTTCCCCTAATTTCAATGGACGCATCTTATGGTTCGACAAATTGCAGATATCATATCAGATTTAAAAATATTTTGCATGGAGGGTGATTATATGCTGAGGCTTTCAAAATTAACAGATGAACTTTTGCAGGCAAAGAATAAAGAAGAAGCCTTACCTGCTCTTTTTGGGATTTTAGAAAAATACCCTGAAGAAGAACTTGGATCCCCGGGACCTCTTGTCCATGCTATTGAAAAATGTAAAGGTTATGAGAAAGCTCTCATTTATTCACTAGACCGAAGGCCGTCTACTCTTGGGATTTGGATGCTTTATCGATTATTAAAAAAAAGAAGTGATAGTGAATATAAAGAGGCTCTTCGTAAAATTAAAATAAATCCTTTAAGTTCAGAGCAAATGAAAGAGGATGCTGAACTTATTGCTGAATGGCTAAAAATTAATTAATAATAGGTGTTATTTTTTTTAAATTTTTTTAAGATTTATATTTTTAAGCTCTTTAAGAGTTGCTTTGTAGGAATTTTTATGGCGTTTCGCGGTGTTGTTTATGGTCCTTGGAGACATTAGCTTTCTATCGTTTCTTTATGCCCTCATTTTGATTTTATTGATCGCTCTTCTCATTTATGCGTTTTATTTTTATCAGGTGCATATAAGAATCTACTGTTATGTCCTGGGGCTGCCTGCTCCGGCTTTTAAAATTAAAATCGATCGAAATTTTTTAATTCCGATGTCTGACGGGACTTTGCTAACCTCCGATGTCTTTCGTCCAAAAAAGGAAGAAAGATTTCCTGTAATTATCTTAAGAACGCCTTATGGAAAAGATAACAGGGATCACACTTATCCGGAAATTGCATCGGTCTTTGCAAGCCAGGGTTACGTCGTTATTATTCAGGATGTTCGGGGAAGATATGGCTCTGAAGGAGACTATACTCCGTTTATAAACGAAGAAAGAGACGGCAAAGACACCCTCGCTTTTATCCAAGAACAAAGCTTTTGCAGCGGCTCTATGGCTTTGTTCGGCTTTTCCTATTTAGGCTCAAGCGCATGGCTTGCGGCTCCCGCCCAAATTTCCGGTCTAAAAACGATGATTCCGATGTTTTGCTGTCAGAATGCCTATACGGGATGGTTTGATAAAGGAGTTCCCTATTTGAAAGATATTATTTATTGGCTCTCAAAGCATCAAGGAAGGCATGAAGGCGACGTCACCCATGAAGAGGTGGACTTGACTATTATGCAGCTTCCTGTTTTACAGTTCGATAAAAGGCTTCAAGGCGGGATGGAAACTTTCAAAACCTGGATGTCCCACCTTCAACCGGATGAGTATTGGAAAGCTATAAGCGTCAGCCATCGAAGAGAAAAAATCATCATCCCGATTCTATATGTGGCTGGCTGGTTTGATCGGTTTTTAAATAATACTATCGAAGATTTTTTAGAAGCGAAGAGACTTTCCAAAACGACTTTGCATCAAGCAAGCAAGTTGATCATTGGGCCATGGAGCCATCAGCCCAGTTTACATTTTCCGGGAATCAATTATGGCTATAAAGCCCTCTTTCGAAATCAGATGAAGTATTTTCTAAAATGGTTTGATTTTTATTTAAAAGATAATTCTTCAGTGGATCTTGGATCCTTTATGGTTCGATACTTCATGATGGGAAAAAATGAATGGAGGGAAGGGGATTCATGGCCTCCAAGCGATTCTAGAGCCAAAATTTTGTATTTAACAAGCGGCGGGAAAGCGAATACATTTTTTGGAGACGGATCTTTATCATTTGAGCCTGTTAAACTTTCCGGAAAAGATAGCTTCACATACGATCCTGAAAACCCGTGCCCTTCTATTGGCAACAATATGATCTATGGCAACAGAACGGAGGGTCCAAGAAACCAAAGAAGCCTCTATGAAAGACAAGATGTTCTTTTTTATGCCTCGTCTAAGATGCAAAGCGATTTTGAAATAGCAGGCCCTGTCACGCTTGTTTTATATGTTTCATCAAGCGCCATGGATACGGATTTTGTTGGAAAGCTAATAGATATCCACCCCGGGGGGGATTCCCATTTTCTTCTCTCAGGTTATGTTAGAATGAGATTTTTAGATTCAGTAAGAGCAACCCACGGTATTGAAAGAGGGAAAATTTATCGGGTTGAGATCAGTTTGGGGCATATTGCCCATGCCTTTTTGAAAAATCACCGAATGGGGCTTGAAATCACCTCTTCAGATTTTCCAAACCATGGAAGAAATTTGAACACAGGAGGCAGCAACGAAGGGGATACTAATGAAATTAAAGCCTATCAAACGGTTCATCATGGGGGGATCTACTCATCTTTTATCGAGATCCCCTATTTAGAACCGAAAGCGCAAGAGCCTTCTAAAAAAAGAGCTTTTAAAGCTTTTTTTGAATCCTTATTCTCAACTAAAAGTCTTTGAAAACCATTAGTTTCTTACGCTTATTACCATTTGATTTTTAAGTGATAAATATTCGCGAGAGTCGTGATGGAACCCTTGAGAATGTTCTCCGGCTTCATGGGATTTTGGAAAAGGGTAGGGTTTATCGTTCCATTTCAAATTGAAGAGGGTTTTAAATAGTTTTATAACTTTGGAAAAATCCTTAAGATCCGATTTGCTCCCTTCTTTCTCAAGAGACATCTTGCTAGTTGTTGCTTTTCCTTGAACTTCTATTGTGATTTTTTTGTTACTCGGCAAGGCAAAAAGTTGGTTGCCAATTTGATACACATCCATGGCAGTTCTTGATACAATGCCGCTTATGATATCAGAGCCTTTTTTGACTTCTACTCTTACACTAAAAGACCCGCCGGGCACTTTGTATATTACAGTCTGGTTATGACAAGGGCAAGCAAAACGATTATTTAAATCATTTAGAAGAGAGGAAGGATCAGAACAAGTGATTTCTGGAGAGGACATAGGATCTCCTGCTAAAGCGATTAAAAAATTTATACTGTTTTTCAAACATCATTTTTTGGCTTTGAAGAACCGAAAAATGGACGCGGGTTTGTATTTTAAGCTAAAAGTTTCTTATTTTCAATGTTTAAGAATCTATATTTTTTTCCGAATTAGTGAAAAAAAAGCAAGATAAAGTAAAAGTTTCGTTTTTTATCTGGAAAAAATAATAGACATCTAAGACAAGTCTATACATATGGTTTTTAGAGCAATTATGAGACTCTTAGTAATGAATAAACTTTCGATGCAATATTTCTGGCTGTTATGGACGATAATTTTATTTTGTGAAAGCAGATCTTTTGCTGACAATAGGCCATTTGCTATTATTTACAATAGCGAGATTTCAAAAGATACTTTAAAAAACTTTAATCTTCTTGTAATGGATGACACGACTTTACCATTAATTGAAACTATTAATCAATCGGATGTTACAACTCTTGGCTATCTCAATCTTGGAGAAATAGAAAAAAGCCGCAAATACTTTAGCAAAGTTTTGGATTTAGGAATTCTTCTTTCGGAAAATCCAAACTGGCCCTCTGAATATGCAATCGATATCAGAAGCCTCAAATGGGCGGAATTTGTAATAGAAGATCTCATTCCTTTACTTCTTTTTAAACGTTTTGATGGCCTCTTCATCGATACTTTAGATACCCCCCTAGAGCTTGAAAGACAAAATCCAAGTCAATTTAGCGGGATGAGAGAATCTGCCATTTCACTTATCAAAGCGATACGAATAAATTACCCTGACGTTCCGATTATGGTTAATAGAGCCTATGAAATCCTGCCCGAAATCGGGGGGCTTATCAACATGGTTTTAGCTGAGAGTTTATTTACAAGTTATGATTTTTCTAAAAAAGAATACCGCAAAGAAAATGAAGAAGAAATCAAAAGGCAAATAGACTTTTTAAAGAATTTGAAAAAACTTTTTCCTCATCTTACCATTTATACTCTGGATTATTGGAATTCAAGTGATTCTCAAGGGATTAAAGCCATTTACGAAAGATCTGAAAAAGAAGGGTTTATTCCTTATGTTGCGGATATTGATTTAATGAAAATACAAGAAAAACCTTAATTGGAAGATTCAAACAATAAGGGAAGAACTCGGTAATGAAATTAACAAAAGTGAAAATCTTCCTCTTATTCTATTTCTCTTTATGTTTAATCCACCCTCTCGAAACCATTCAAGAATTGAAAAGGGAAGTGATAGCGCCTTATTCAAGAAGTAAAATTGAAGATCCTTGGTTTACTTATGCTTTCCAATATGCCACGACACCCTTAGAACACTTAGGATTAATCGTAAAATTTAAAGATATAAAAGAGTTAAGTGATTTTAAAGAGACTAAAAATGTAAATGCCATTCTTCTCTTTGAGATGCCTCAAATGGAGTTTGAGGAAGCTCAAATTTTATTAACTTTTTTAATTGAATCCTTAAAAAAGAATATAAAAGTCATTCTTATAGGCACTCCTCCTTGGGATAACCTCCGTTATGCTAGAAACATAGAGCTTCAAATAGAAGATTTTTGGAGTCTTTTTGGACTGAAAATGGAGTCTGATTGGATTGTTTATACTTACAACATAAAATTACAAATGAACGGGTTTGAGTTTTTTGATTTTGAAAGAGAATTCGGTCCGATATTAGAACCCTTTCCGATTGTTAAATCTACAAGTCAAGATACGATAGAGATATTGTCTGCTTACACAAAACAAGATAAGAAAGTAAGCTGTCTTGCAAGCTATAGTCCAAGAGGCGCTTATATAAGCCAAGGGTATGCGCTCTTTGAAAATACCTATGGCGGCAAGGATTATAAAAAGTGGTATTTAAACCCTTTTACGTTTTTTTCAAAAGCATTAGATCTCAGCCTCTTTCCAAAACCGGATACGACAACACTTTGCGGCAAGCGTATTTTTTACTCCCAAATTGACGGGGACGGTTGGAATAATAAAAGTGAAATTAACCTCCCTGATAAAACAAACCCTTCTTCTTCTGAAGTTATTTACGAGGAGATTTTAAAGAAAAATCCTTATCTGCCGGTATCTGTTGCAGTTATCGGGGCTGATGTTGATTTTGAATGGGTTGGAACAGAGGAAAGTCAGAAAATCGCAAGAAAAATTTACGAGCTTGATTGGATTCAACCTGCCACACATACTTATAGCCATCCTTTTGATTGGAATTTTTTTAAAAATTATACCCCTCAAAAAGAAGAGCCGTTCCTTTCATTTTATTCCTTTGGCACATGGAAGAAGAGAAGTTTTATGACCTCATTTTGGAATCTTTTAGGCTTTCCATCTAAAAATGCCGAAGAGGAATCCGATGCCCCTTTTGAATACCCCATTCTTGAGGAAGGGTATACAGTACCAAGGGCTTTTGCCAATATGCCTTTTAATTTGAATCAGGAAATTCAAGGGTCTATTTCGAAAATCGAAACCTTGCTGCCTAAAGGAAAAAAAGTTGAGTCACTTCATTGGTCCGGCAATTGCAGGCCTTTTTTTAAAGCGCTTTATCTCGTAAAGCAAGCTAATATTCCCCAAATAAATGGAGGGGGCACAAGGTTTGATGGAGAATTTCCATCTTATGGCGATGTCAAGCCTTTAGCTAGAATAGTCAACGGGTTGATTCAACCTTTTTCCTCTATGGCGAATGAAAATGAGTATACGGATTTTTGGAAAACAAGGTTTTTTGCTTTTAATCAACTTCAAGTCACTTGGAATACCACGGGAATTCCGATTCGACTTAGGCCAATAGATCTTTATTATCACATGTATTCAGGTGAAAAGTTAGCAAGCTTAAGCGCTTTAAAAGAGAATATTTCGGCTCTATCAAAAAAAGAAATTATCCCTGTTGAAACAAGCTTTTTTGCTAAACTCATTAAAAGCTTTTATCAAGCGGCCATAATAAAATTAAGCGATAATGAATTTAAAATTGATAATCGCGGGTTTGTAAATACGCTTAGATGGGACAAGTCCTTTTTAAAATGCGTGGATTTTGACGCATCAAAAGGAGTTATTGGACAGAGGCATTTACATGGCAGCCTGTATGTGTTTTTAGATCCCTCTATCAAAGATCCAAGCATTCAATTAAAAGAACACTTGCAAATCGGGAACTTGCCCATGGCTTCAAAACCTTATCTTGTAAGCTCAACTTATGCCCTTTCTAATTTTAAAACGGATGAAAATAATAACGTTCAAGTTTACTTAAGCGGCTATGGTCCTTTAAGAATGGTATGGAAAGTTCCTCAAGAAGGCCTTTACTCCATTAATTTCAAAGGCAGAAAAGAAAATATTGAATCTCAAAAAGGGTTATTGGAATTAAATATTGATACCGTATATGAAAAAAAAGAGCGGTTTTCATTTTCGTTGCTAAAAAATTAAGATTTAAAAGCGCTTAATGTTTCATAACTTTTGGCTGGGCTTTTACACACCTAATGGGAAAACAGGCTTTTTACATTCTTGTTCTAGCAATTGCTATAGCCGCCATCGTCCTCTCTTTCTTTTTTATCCCCTCAAAAAAAGAAGAATCCTTGATGTACTATTACGACAAACGTTATGGGGAAGCGTACGAACATTTTAAGGATTTATATCAAAGCGGAGACCGCTCCCTATCTGTTCTTATGCCTTTGGTTTGGCTTTCTTTAAACTATGCCCAGGATGAAAAGGCAATTAGGATTCTTGAAGAGTATGTAGAAACCCACCCGAATGACAAACAAGCAAGAGAATATTTAGGGACTTTATACCTTGATACCAATAGGCCCTATGATTATTTGCTTAACCTTGAGGCGATTTATAAATTTAATCCGGATGTGAAAATTTTAAGGCAAAGGGAAGAGCTTTACTCTCAATTAGGTCAAAGACAAGCTCGCATCAAGGCCTTAAATGAGCTAATCGAAAAAGGCGCCGCAACCAGTCGGGAGTATCAAGAACTATCCTATCTTTATGCATCAGACGAAGAGTTGGATAAAGCGATTTTGATTGCCCAAAAACTTCTCTATGAGTACCCGCTCAAAGAAATGTCAGATGACACTGTCTCTTATCTAATAGGTCTTTTTGCAGATTATGGAGAGATTAATATCAGCTTATCCCTAGCAAGAAATTTTCTTTATAAAAATAACAACCCGAATACGGTATTAAAATTTTCAAGTCTTTTAGCAAGCCGGGGAAATTATTTTGAAGCTCTTGAAATTTTAGATTTGGCGCCGGAAAAAGATAAAAATTTACCTGTAATTTCCGCCACTAGAATCGGTTTGCTTTTGCAAATCGGAGAAAGAGAAAAAGCTTACGCATTGCTAAAATCAGATTGGCTTAATCATACTCTTTGGCCAAAACTAACCCCTGATTTTATAACCCTCGCTTCAGATTATGAGCCGGATGATGCCTTTTTTAGAAGTTTAATAGAAGATAAAGTCATTGAAGAGCTGAATTCAGACGCTGCCTTTTCAATAGCTCTTAGAGCCATAAGAACACAAGATGAAGAGCTTCTTCATCTTTTACAAGACTCTTTAAAAAGAGGGGATTGGAATGGAAATAAAGCGGCGCAATTTGCAATAGCGCTCGTTACAAGAGTTGCAACCCTTGAAGAAGAAACTTTTTTTTTGAGTTTATATAATATTGAAAATTTTAGAGATAAGGAAAAGGTGTCTCTTGCCGAAATTGCAAATCTAAAAGGTTATAGCGAGCTTGCCAAAGAGATCATTTCAAGTATAGAAAGCTTTGAGGCAATTGATGCCGCAAGTTTATACACTCTCGCAGCTCTTTATTCAAATTTAGGCCTTTCAGACGAGGGGTTAAAGAAACTCGAAGCTGTAAGAAAGCCAAGCGAAGAAATTGACGCTGATGATTATGCGTGGCTTTTGCTTGCAGCCTCATCTCATCATACGAAGGAAGTTGAAGATTTTTTAAATAAACACGAAGGGGAAAGCCCTCAAGTTTTAAAAGATATCTTCGATGTCGCCTTTAGAAATGAAGATCTCCCCTTTCTTCTTTTTATGGGCGAAGAGCTTATGAAAGAATCTCCCGGTTTTGAGAGCGAGAAGTTTTATGCTGTAGCCCTTCTTCTAAATCATCGAAATGAAGAAGCGTTTAAATTATTTGGAAAACTTCAAGCCATGGGGTATCCGGTAGATAAAGCTTATTTTGAAGCTCTTTATTTAGCTTCAAAAGAGGATAAAACTTTATACCCCCTTCTTCATGCCGAGATTATCAAGCAAATCAGATTTCAGAAGCTCTCTGAAAATGAATTAAGGGAGTATGCCTTTTTATTAGAAGACATTGGCTATCGAAAAGATGCCCTTCCCATTTTTTTAAAATTGTCCAAAAATAAAAGTTATAGCGATCAAGATGTGCAAATGCTGCTTTACCTATGGGGCGAGAAGTTAAGTTCCAAACAGGTAAAGTGGGTCTTGAGGCAGTTAAAAGAAACCCATTATAAAGAAAAGGGAAAATGGCTAAAGCTGCTTTTGGATTCCAAATACCCGAAAGAAGTTTTAAAACTTGCCGATATTGAAGAAATTGAAACAGATGATGATATTAGAGAGGCGTATTTAGAAGCCGCTCTTCTTTTGCATCGTTCTGATCTAATTAGAGAAGCGGTTTTTAAACTTATCCTTTCAGAGAATCGATTAGAAAAACTGATTAAGTTAGCATGGGCGGCTCATTACGCTAATTTAAATGAACTTGCAGAAATGGTTTTTGAAAAAGCCTTCACGATAGATCCTCGAAATAGAGAAGTCATTAAGGGCTTAGCGCTTGTCAGCTTTTTTCTTGGAAACAACTGTCTTGCTAAATGCTATTTGAATGATTTTATTGATTTGTTCGGGGCGGATTATCTAATTTATTATACTTACGGTGAATTGTTATGGAGGGAAGAGTATTTTTGCCAAGCTCTCTCTTTTTATCACCTCGCGCTTGAAGAAATCAATCGCCTTCCTGAAAAAGAAGCTTCAGAAGTATCCGTTGGAGTTATCAGAGGGATATCTCTTGCAAGAGTCGGATTAAGAAATCAAGCTTTTGAATTATTTGAAAACTTGCTTTGCAAATATAAAAATCAAGTCAGCATTTATTCCGATTATGCAAATCTGCAAATGGATCGGCGGGATTTTAGGGCGGCCTACCGTATTTTGCTTCGCTATCATCCCTCTGAAAATCAAGAAGGGGACGAGGATCAGAATTCAAAGAAATTTTATTACCTTTCATGGGTTAGGCTCTATAAAGAGACGAATAAAATCCAACGGGCTATTTCACTTTTGAATAGCTTGAATCTGGAATACCCTTGCGATCCTGATATCTTGGCTATGCTTGCCGATCTTTATTTTGTAGGCGGCCATGTTCGCGAAGCCGCTTGGTTAATTAATGATGCTTTGAGTGTGCGGCCTTATAGCAGCGCTTTCTATCGGGCAAGAGACTTAATTTTATTTGATTGGTCCCCTTTTTATGGCTTAAATTATGAATATCGGTTAACCGGCAATGATCAACTAGAAAGGTTTACCAGATTTATCGGAATTTATGACATCAACCCTTACTTAAGGTGGGGGACGATTTTAGAATCGGATCATTTATCTGATGATGACTTTACCGATATGGAAGGCGAAAACGTCTCGATTGATGTTATCCGAAATAGAGGAGAATTTTGGCTTGAAAAACATGTCTACACAGGTCTTGATTTAAGAGCTCGCTTCTTTCTTGGGGAAGCCGGGGTTATGGGCGTTGGGGGTGAATACAAAAGACTTTGGTACATCGATCGGCTTACCTTTGGATTTGAATGGAATAGGCCTTCTTGGGAGTTTGTAGAATCAACGGCCCAATTCGGTTCAAAAGATGATGTTTATGTTGAAGGCTACCATCGATTTACAAATCAATTGGAAGGGGTTTTAAGGCTGGGAGTGAACCGCTATAACTTGAAGGGTTTATATGATGCTGCAAGTTCTTGGATAGCAGAAGGCTTTTTAAGCTATAGGGTGCCGGATATCGCACCTTTCGCTTGCTGTCTTGGAAAGGATTCCCAAGTTAACCTCGTTTATCAATTGGATAAAGAACAAAAAATAGATGAGACAAAAAAAATAAATGATGAAGGTGAAACTTATAGGCCTCTTCCTTTAGATAGCCGCGAAGAACATACTTTTTATGCTTTTATGTATAAGAGGTTTCCCAATTGTCTTTTAATGGAGCTTTATGGAGGGTTTACCTTTGATAGGATGGCTGTTGTCAAGCACGTAGTTCCAACGTTTGGAGGCGCACTTGAATACTGTAAAAGAAGAGGCTGGAATTATCGGGCTGAATATCGTTACGCTACAAGCAGTGAAAAGACAACGCAAACAGTTCACAGTTTGAATTTTTTCCTAAGATATTATTATTGACTTGAAAAGTATATTTTCATCGTAAATAACTAGTAAATTTCGAAATTAAAATCTTTTTAATATACTTTATATTCTCGGATCCAAATTTATTTAAGTGAAGATTATGGCCTCCATTAATGAAACAAATCAAATAAGAAGTTTTTCAGAGGAAATGCTTCCACAAAAAACACCTAAAAAAATTTTCGGTGTAAGGTTTGCTGCCTTTATTGAAATTCTCGTTTTTCTTACCATAGCTTTACTCTTTGATAAATACTTTGGAGAAGGAAATCGATTTTTATCTATAAACCCGCATCCTTTTACCATCCTTATCGTTTTAATTTCAGTTCAGTATGGGACACTTGAAGGCCTTTTTGCCACAGCTCTTTCCACGCTATGCCTTTACTTTAACAATATTCCGGAACAAGCTGCCCAGCAAAGCTTATTTGAATACCAATATTATCTTGTTAAAATGCCTCTTCTTTGGTTTATCAGTGCTTTTGTTTTAGGCGAGCTCCGGATGCGTTTTGAATTTGAAAATGAAAGACTCGCTCAAGAATTAAGCGATGCTAAAAGAAGAGAAAATGTAGTAGCGGAAGAATTCAATCTTTTAAAAGCGTCAAAAGAAAATTTGGAAGCCTATCTTGTCGGTGAAACTAATACAGCTATTAAAACCTATGAAGCTATCCAAGGCATTGAAAGTTTAAGCACCGCTCAAATTATGATTAAATTAGTTGAAATCATTGATTCGGCCATTAGAGCAAAAAAATTTTCTGTTTATATTCTTGGAGAGTATGGCTTTGAAATTGTAGATTCAAAAGGCTGGGATAAAAAGGATTCTTTTCTTCTTAGAATTTCAAATGAACATTCGATATTTAAAGAAGTGGCGGGAAATCAGCGCATCTTATCGATTATCAACGAAGAAGATGAAAAATATTTGCAGAAAGAAGGTGTTTTGGCTGTACCTTTGATTGATCCTAAAACCTTAAAAGTTTTTGGAATGATAAAAATTGAAGAAATGGATTTTATTGATTTAAATATGCTGACAATTGAAGCGATAAAAAATCTCTCCCTTCTTATTAGCATGGCTTATGCCAATGCAAAAAAGTATAAAAATATCCTTTCCAAGAGCTTGTTTTCTTCAAGCAACGTTCTATATTCCTACTCCTTTTTTAAAATTCTGACGGAAATTTTTTGGGAGCTAAAAACAAAAAAAGGGATAGATACAGCCATACTTTCTTTTAGCAACCAAAAGGGAAAGCGTATTCCTTTGGAAAACATAGAAATGGGAGAAAGCGCTTTTAAAAGTATTGTTGAGAAAGCCTTTGATACGCCGGTTTATATTTTTTCCGGGGATAAGACTGAAAGAAATTATCACATTTTAGCACCCGGAATAAGCTTAAATGAAGCGCATATCAAAGCTGAGATTATTGAAGAACATTTACTTCATGATAATTACTTGAAACACTTTCAGTTCGAAAATAGCTGCTATCGCATTTAAAAAGAATTTGAAATATGGTTTATAAATCTAATTACATACGTAAAAAAGAGCATCGGTTCACTATTTTTTTATTAAGCCTGATTATTTTTTTTACTGAATCCTATGCTCTTTTTCTTCTTTACGGGAATAAGCTTTCGGCTCACAATTTTTTCTTCTTCCACATTTTTCTCTCTCTTATTTGTCTTTCCGTCTATTTTATTTACGAAAAATTGGATTTTGACCTTCGATACCCCATAATGAATTTAGCTTTTGTTTTTTTTCTCGGGCCATTCGGCGCTTTTCTTTTCATGGCAACAAGCTTACTGTCTTCATTTTATTTAAGACGAGTAGAGCCTTTAGAAAAAACCATAGAGGAATTTTTTCCTGAGGATCCGGAAGATGAAAACGCTTTTCGGGTCTATGAAAGAATACGATTTGGTCTTGATGTGTATGATCCCGATAAAATCCCTTATTCTTATGAAGAAGTCATGCGCTATGGAACAGAGTCTCAAAAAAAAATAGCCATTGAAAGAGTTTTAAAATACTTTAGAAAAGAGTTTACAAAACCTTTGCTTCAAGCCCTGTCGGATAAAGCTTCCTCCGTTAGAATTTTAGCTGCCACAGCTGTTGCAAGAATTGATAACCAATATAGTGAACATTTAAAAAAACTTGAAGATGAGGTTTTACAAAATCCAAACGATGTGGATTTACAGTTTAAATATGCCAATCTTTTAGAATCTCTTTCAGAGCTTGATCTTATTGATAGGGATAGACGTGAAAAGTTAAGAGCCAAAGCCATAGCTATCTTTGAAAAATTAGAGAAAGAATATCCTGACGATAAAGAGATTAGCTTTTCTCTTGGAAGGCTTTACTTGAGCGGTAATCAGCTTCCAAAGGCCATTTTTTATCTTTATAATTTAAAAGATAAGCATGGTTTTGTGGATGACGAAGCTCTAAAAGGACTTTTTAGGGCTTTGTTTCAAAATAAGCAATATCAAGAAATTCGAAGGATTATAAAGGAAAATAATATAAAAATTAAAGGGGATGGCGCAACGCATGATATTTTAGTTGATGAAATCATGCTTTGGAAAAATGGCATACCTAAAGAGAAATTATATTTGAGGGGCTCCTAATGAAGCCAACCTCTGTTGCTGATGTTTGTTTAATTTTGGAAGGGGCCTACCCTTATGTCACAGGAGGCTTATCGACCTGGACACACCATTTGATTCAAAGGCATCACGATCTCAATTTTAAAATAGTCTCTCTTTTACCTTCTAATTTTGATCCTATTATCAAATACGAGATTCCAAAAAACGTCCTCTCCATTGAAAACATCTTTTTGCAAAATTTGCCGGAAGGGGAAACCCTTAATCCGAAATTACGGAAAAGATTATTTGAATCATTAGAGGTGCCTCTTCTTAATCTTCAGCATAGCCCGAATCTCGACTCCTTCTCGAAAATCATTCATAGCTTAAATGAGTATGAAGGAAAAATCGGCAGGGATTTGCTTTTCAGATCTCAAGAATCGTGGCAAATGCTTGTTCGGATGTATCTTTCTACCTTAGGAGAAGGCAGCTTTATTAATTTTTTTTGGTCTTATTGGTGTCTTCTCGGCGGATTTTATTCGGTTTTGCTATACCCAATGGCGCAAGCAAAAGTTTATCATGCGCTTTGCACAGGGTTTGCGGGCCTTTTTTTAGCAAGGGCAAAAGTAGAGACCGGAAACCCATGCATTGTGACAGAGCATGGGATTTATACGAATGAACGTAAGATTGAAATTGCTTCCGCTGAATGGTTGGAAAACAGCAAGGGAATGGATTTAAACCTCGATGTTTCTTTAGGGGATCGCGATTTAAAGGATTATTGGAGCGATATGTTTACCGGCTATTCCAAATTATGCTATGAAGCTGCCGATGTCATTGTCACACTTTTTGAAGGAAATAAGGAGTTTCAAATCAAAGATGGGGCGGACCTATATAAACTGATGACCATACCTAACGGAGTTGAAATCGATAAATTTAAAGGAATAGAAAGAAGCGTAGATCACCCAAAAACGATCGCTTTTATTGGCAGGGTCGTTTCTATTAAGGATGTAAAAAGCTTTATACGGGCTGTTTTGCTTGTAAAAATGAAAATTCCGGATATTCAGGCATTCATAATGGGACCGACAGATGAAGAGCCTGATTATTATCAAGATTGTTTGGAACTTATAGAAAAATTACACCTTGAAGATACCATAAGGATAACCGGAAAAGTTGATTTAAAAGAATATCTTGGAAAGATTGATCTTTTGGTGCTTACAAGCATAAGCGAAGCCCAGCCTCTTGTCATATTAGAAGCGGGCTCAATTGGAATACCCTGTGTGGCAACAGATGTAGGCGCTTGCCGGGAGCTTATTTTTGGAAGAAGCGATGAATCCCCAAAACTTGGCGCCGGGGGAGTCATTTGCAAACTTGCAAACCCGGAATCAATTGCTAACGGCATCTATGAGTTGCTTTCTTCTGAAAGCATGTATAAAGCTGCAAGCGAGGCTATAAAAAATCGAGTTGCCAAATATTACCAAATTCAAGATCAAGAAGCTCTTTACCGGAAACTTTATTCCGAATTAAAAGATAGAAGCCTTTAGGCAATAAAAAGGACCGTTCAATGGCGGGCATTGGTTTTATACTTCGAAAGCTAGCAAAAAAAGACTCTCTTTCGGGAATGGCTTACGCTTATTTTCACGGAATCTTAGCCTCTTCGGCCCCTTGGATTTCAACAGTTATCGCGCTCGGCACTATTTATCTTCTAACTAGAACGCTTCATTTGTCAGGAGGCCAAGAGGTTTTTCGAGCCATAGTTTTATATAATTTCTGCTTTAGCCTTGTTTTTAGCGCGACATTAACTGTTATCGCAACAAGGTACATAGCGGATCACATTTACCTCAGGGATTTAAGATCCGTCCCCGCGATGTTTTTTAAAGTCCTCATACTTAACGCTATCCTGGTATTGCCAATTGTCGTTTGGTTTTATGGCTTTTATACTGATTTGACTCTAATTAATCGAATTTTAGCGGTTTTCAATTTTTATCTATGTCTTTTTATCTGGCTTTCGACTGTATTTATTTCAACCTTAAAAACTTATAAAGGTGTTTCTTTTTCTTTCATTGGAGGGATGGCAATCGGGGTCATTTTTGCTTTCCTGTTTGCGAATTCGTATGGGTCTACAGGGATGCTCATGGGTTTTAATTTTGGACTTTTAATAGTGGTTGCTTCATTAATAGCGCTTCTTTTGGTCGAATACCCTAAATGTTATATCCCTCCAAAAAATTTTTTTTCATTTTTTAAAAAGCATATAAAACTTGCTCTCTCAGGGACTTTTTACACCTTGGCTATTTGGGTGGATAAATGGATTTTATGGACAGCTCCGGAAGCTGAAAGGCTCCCTTCCGGTTTTTGGGTTTATACAAACTATGACAATGCCATGTTTATTGCCTACCTCACTGTCATCCCTTCTCTTGCTATGTTTTTAATCAGTCAGGAAACAGCTTTCTATGAAAGATATATTAAATATTATAAAGATATTTTAAATAATGCCAACTACAGTAAAATCCGTGAAAATCAAGAAAAGCTCATGGGCAGCATTCACTATCATGGCCGCAATCTGATGATCATGCAATTTGGAATAGCAGCGATTGTCATTTTATTTGCTCCAAAGATTTTTGTGCTATTTTCAATTAACTATATACAACTTAGTATTTTCCGATTTGGAGTCATTGGGGCTTCCTTTCAAATTTTAAGCCTTTTTTTAATTATCACAAATTCTTATTTTGAAAATAGAAAGGTGTTGGACATTTCCCTTTTGTTTTTTACATCAAATGTCTTATTCACCTTGATCACCTTAAAGCTTGGATTTCCCTATTATGGAATAGGCTATTGCCTATCCTGTATATTAACGTTTGTTTATAGTGCGATTTTACTCGAAGAGTTTGTTAGGATCCTTCCCTATCATACCTTCATTACGACAAATGAGGCTGTGAACTATAAGGACAGCATTGAATAGTTAGGAAGAGGTTTCAGGGTTGATAAAAAATGTATTCTAAATACAAGGAAGATGAACTTTTAGCCATTCTAGATCTTGCAAGTGAAGGGATCATCACTTTCAATGTTCGGGGGGATATCAAATTCATCAATTCAAGCGGACAGAAAATCTTAGGTATTAAAAACTTAACGAATAAAAAACTGAGCGACTTTTTTCCCGAATTTACACCTCCCTATGAACGTTTTTTCTCTTCCAACAACAGTATTTCTTTAGAAACGATTTACAAAAAAGAAGACAATTCGCTTTTACCTTTAGAGATCCACCTTAGCACGATTGTCTTTCCAAATGAAAAAATCCTCTATTATGGCCTTTTTAAAGATATTACAAGGCATAAGGAGATAGAGGAAAGCTACCATGTCAGCAATATTTTACTTGATTCTGTTGCCCTTGCTTTATCCCAATTTATTAAAGAGCGCTCTTTGGAAAATACTAAAGAGATCTTTGATCAACTTTTAAGCGATATAGCAGCCATTACAAAAAGCGTTTTAGCTCTAGCAGCTTTAAAAAATTCAAAGGGAGAGCTTAAGTTATTTGCCGCTTTTCCAAAGTCCAATTGGTCTTTATTTGAACCTCTTTTTAGTGAAGAAAGTGTTCTTTCAACACCTTATGCTGAATTAAAGAAAGAGATTGAAAAAGCAACCCTTGATAAGAAAACGCTGCTCAAAACCTATAGAGAGAATGAAAAAAAAATATTTCAAAGTATTCTTATTATGCCTCTTATAAAAAAAGATGAGCTTTTTGGGGTAGTTTGTCTTGCAAGCAACTGCAATGAGTTCAAGATTGAAACCATGCAGCTTTTAATCCCGGCGGTGCAATCTTTTATCATCATGTATGAGGATTTATTGAATGAAAATGATCGAAAGCAAGCGGAAGAAATACTGAAAGAAAGGGAGTTAATGCTCGAGGCTTCTTTAAAAGAGCTCCAAATAAGTAATGAGGAGCTTCTCCTTGCCAAAGATCAAGCTCTTTTCGCCAATCAAGCCAAAAGCAATTTTTTAGCCAATATGAGCCATGAAATTAGAACCCCCTTAAATGGTATTATGGGCATGGCCGAATTACTTTTGAATTCAGATTTAAACGATAAGCAAAAACGGTATGCGAACGCTGTCTATCAGTCTTCCGAGATTCTCTTAAGCCTTGTTAATGATATTTTAGACCTCTCTAAAATAGAAGCTGGCGGCATAAGGCTCGATAAGAAAGAGGAGTCTTTGATTATGCTTATTAAAGAGGTTGTTTTCTTATTTTTACCAAAAGCCCTATCAAAGAACTTATCTTTTAATGTTTTTTTTGATCCTAAGCTTTTAAGGCTTTATATCTTTGATGCGGTGAGGCTTCGCCAAGTGATTACGAACCTTGTCGGAAATGCCATCAAATTTACAGAAAAAGGAAGCATCACTTTAAAGGTCCATCTTTCAAGAAAACAAGATGATGATCATATCATTCATTTTGAAGTCGTCGATACTGGAATTGGCATCCCCGAAGAAGCGCAAAAAAGAATTTTTACCATCTTCATGCAAGCCGACATTTCCACCACAAGAAGGTTTGGCGGCACAGGCCTTGGACTTGCCATTTGCAAAAAATTGATTAAAAAAATGAATGGCGAGATCGATTTTACAAGTAAGGAAGGAAAGGGATCGCGTTTTTTATTTGAAATTCCCCTTCAACCTTCCCTTGAAGATCCTTTAGATCAACTTTCCGGCATGGATTTTTTCAAATTAAGAGGTTATCTTGGAATCAAAAATCCATTCCTTGCTGATTCTATTGCTAAATACTTGAGCTTTTGGAATGTGGAGTTTGAAGCTTTTCAAACTTTAGAAGAGCTTTTAGCTAAATTGAAATCAAAGGCCGTCCATGAAGCGATGCCTGACTTTTTAATCGTAGAGTCGCCCGAAATTATGGATTGTGGAAAAGAAACTGCGGGCCTTGGAATAATATTATTAAACGGTTCTTTTAATAAACAAGTGGGAATAAATGACTTATATCATTTTATCTCGATCCCTGTGTTTCCTGACGAATTTAAACAGCTGCTAAGAGAAATCGTTAAAAAAAAACAACAAAATCTAGAAGTTTAATATAAGAAAGAGTAGACCGGAAGGTACGGTAGCAGGGTAGTAATTATGATAAAAAAAATTACAACAAAGTTTGATGCATCCATTCTTGTCGTTGAGGACTATTCCTTAAATGCGGAAGTTGTTAAAGAAATGCTTGAAATGATGGGTTGCAGTGTCGACATCGCAGAAAACGGTAAAGTGGCTCTTGACCTCTTGCAAAACTATGACTATGATCTTATTTTTATGGATATACAAATGCCTGTAACTGACGGTGTTGCGGCAACCCAAATGATCCGTGACATGAAAAGTGAGAAGAAAGATATTCCCATCATAGCTCTCACGGCAAATGCTTTTCCCGGGGATCGAGAAAAATACTTAGCTTCCGGGATGAATGGTTTTATAAGCAAACCCTTAAGAGCTCAAGATTTGGAAGCCATTCTTCTTAAATATTTGCCTAAAAAAGAAGACTAATAATCTGTCAAATAAACTTTCAGGAATATGTTTAAAGGCATCTTTAAACCCAAATTGCCCCTAAATCACGCATGAGCATTGGCAAGTGAGAGGCTTGTGTGATATTTTGTGCATAGTGTCTTTTTTTACTAAAAGATTTTTATGCACGTCAAAATTATTTGCATCTATTGCATTTGTGACGATTTTCTTTCTGCTTTCGGATTAAGAGATGATAAGCAATGTTGCATGACCTCAGAGAGAAATATTAGCCGTGACTATTGTCTCTGCTCTATTCTTCAATGAAAATCTTTCTAGAAAAAGATTAATTTTAAAGCACGATGGAGATATTCCAAATAGGTTAAGTGAAAGTCGTTTAAACCGACGCCTACATGAGATTGATATTTCTGTATGGCCATCTATTTTCCTTGCGGTTAGTAAAGTATTCTGCAACAAAAATGAAAGTGTATAGTATCTTATTGATAGTATGCCTGTTGAGGTTTGCCTGAATGTAAGAATAGAAACCACTTTTAGTCAAATAGTAAGCATGTTTCCAAGAAAAATACATGCAGTTACTAAAGAAGGCTTCTTGCTGAAACAAGTGATTTTTATTATCTCATTTTCTATTAAACAGGCGTTGTAGCACAAGCTGAATTAGACAACTGATCTGACGCATCTAACGCCTTGCTAAGGGAGGAACCCTTGGCTTCGGCATTAGGTTAGCCATCTCAATTGTCTAACTCAACTTGCGCTAGGATTTAGCGGACAAGTTGGATTTTAATTAACGCCCGAATAAGTTTAAGAGAGCTAAAGGCCTAAAATTATCGACGTCACAGGGAAATCAATCTTCGTCCTTCCGTAAAAAAGCCCCTCAGAGAAAAGCCCAAGGTCGAGACCTGTAATTTTAAGGTGTTTTCAGCAACCCAAAGGGTCTGTAATATGAAAAGTGAGAAAAGAAATTCCAATTATTGCCTCAAGGCTCTGCTTTTCCAGGGATAGATAATGATGTTGTCCGCAGGGGAACTTTTTAAAAAGGAAGCTGAATACCTTAAGAATTAGAAGCCCTTTTTCTTAAATACTTCCTTAAAAAAAGGGGAATTTATCGAAGAAGCTTAGGGTCAAGCGTATCTCTAAGGGCATCTCCAATAAGCGCAATTGAAATCAATAAAATGGTCAAAAGAATGGCTGGAGGCCACAAAAGATAGCTTTCTCCCGGAAACGCGGACCTACCCTCGTCCATAAGAACTCCCCAAGAAGAGGAGCCTTCCTCCCCAAGCCCGAGAAATGAAAGACCGGCCTCGCTTGTAATAGCCCCCATGACAGCAAAAGGGAGAAGCGTAAGCACCGGGGGGATGGCATTCGGCAGAATATGGGAAAAAATGATTCTCGAATTAGAAAGCCCGATCACTTTACAGGCTTCCACATAGGACAGGTTTCTTTGTTTAAAAAATTCGGCTCTAATATAGCGGCTTATGCTCGTCCAGCCAAAAAAACCGATGACTAAAATAATTAAAAAAATAGATTTACTTTGCAAGATGGCCACAATCATTAGAAGCATAAAAAAGGCAGGCATAGCTTCCCAAACTTCAATAAGGCGGCTTACCACTATATCAAATTTACCGCCGAAATAACCTGCAAGGCCTCCTATAGGTATTCCTATGATTAAAGATAAAATAGCAGCTGATACCCCAACCACTAAAGAAACACGAATCCCGAAAATAAGAGCTGAGAGGAGATCCTTTCGATTGATGCGGGTAAGTTTTGTCCAGTGGATGATTTGGTTTAAATATTGATTGCCTCCTGCATTATCTTCCCAATGAAAAGTTGAGAAAAGAGGCATGAGAATAAAGGATATTTTTTCTTTCTCTTGTCTTAGCCATCTTTCTCGGCCGGTTAAGTACTTTAGTTGTATATTTGCCTGTTCGCCAAGCGGTCCATTTTTTTTATTTTCTAAAATTTTTAGATAATCGCGCTTTAGTTTTTCAACTTGTTGTTTTGTTTGCTCCCAAATAGAGGGAAAGCTTTTTTCTATGTCTTTTTTTAAGGAACTAACGCTATCCATTTGCTGCTTTTTTATAATTGCAAAATAGGCAGGCTTATAAACTTCTAAATCGTTTTGTCTTTTTTCACTTAAATATTCAGCGAGGACAAGTAAAAGTTTCTTATAGTCGTTCATATAAGCCAATTCAAAATTCCAATCTTGGTCCAAATGTTTATCAAAAGCTTGTTTTTTCTTGATTGAAAGTTCTTTATCGCTTGCGGGATCGCTTACGGCATTATTAAAGATAAAAAGAAAAAGGATGAGTTGTACAAAGCCAAGTATTAAAATAGCCAAAAATCTTAGCTTTGTGTGCTTTTTAAACAAAAAGAAAGAAAGGAGAGATAGGGGAAGTGTAAACATCAGCAAGTTAAAAAAAAGATCGATCGCTTTCGTGTAGAAGCCCGGAAAAAAAAGATGGCGAAAAAGAGGAAAATACCATTGGCCATCATATTTTATTGCAATCGGAAGACTTGATGCAAAAAATGGAGCGTAGGTCCCGACAAAAAAGAAAAGTATAAAAACCGATAAACCAATCATTCCGAGAGTATGTTTTCGATAACGTTTCCAGGCTCGTTCAGTATAGGAATCTTGCATAAACTCTTCTTTACTCCAAAGTTACGCGTGGATCTAATATGGTATAGGAAATGTCAGCAAATAGGTAACCTAGCAAAGTTAAAAGGGAGCCTGCAAGGGTTGAAAACATGATCACATTGTAGTCTCGGTTAATAATCGCATCATAAAAAAACTTTCCGAAGCCATCGATTTCAAATAACGTTTCAACGATAAGCGAGCCGCCTAAAATGACTCCGAGCGAGCCTGCAATGGCGGTTACAAGGGTAATACTGGCATTTCGGCCAATGTGTTTTGTGGCAATGTCAAAAGAGCTTGCTCCTTTAGCTTTTGCGGTTCTCACATAATCATGCCGCATCACTTCTAAAAAGGCAGTTCTTGCAAAGCGTGCTTGAGCTGCTAACCCGCCATATAAAATTGCAACAAGAGGAAGGGCAATATGTTTTAAGACATCTGTCAGCCTTTCAAAAGAAGACAGGTTATTGTAAATACTTTCTTTGCTTGTAAAGCCGCTTAAAGGAATGGGTATATCGGTAAAAGGAAAATGCCCGTTCAAAGCTACTTTTTCAATAAGGAAAGGAGCTACAACAAAGATTGGAGTGGCATAAAGAATAAGAAAAAGAAGGCTTAATCCATTATCCAAAAATTCGTTTTGATAACTTGCCATCACATACCCAAAAATAATACAGAGAAAAAAAGTGGCTATCATCGGAAGGATGGATAGAGTTAATGAGTATTTAAATCTTCTTGATACCTCATCAATCACTTTTTTATTAGGATCGTTCCTAATAGATCCAAAATTCAGGGTTAGAACTCTTGAGAAATAACGATAGAATCTTGTTTCGGTAAAAAAAATCTTAAGTTTTGTTTTAAAGTTAGGCTCAATATAAAAATCACTTTTATTCTCTTCAAACCATTTTCCGAGGGCTTCATTTTTTTTAGCAAATTCTTGAGGGGTTTCATTTCTTTTAGGGGCCAATTCTCTTAAAATAGTATTTCCCTTGGAAATTCTTTGGTTTTGAGCTCGCTCCATTTCACCTAAATCTCCTCCTATAGTGACAACTCTTGTCCCGCCGCGGATAAAGAATTGAGAAGCTAATTGACGGATAGCAAAACTTTCACTTTTGTCATCCATAATGCTTTTAAGCTTCGGCATAAGATAGCGCGACATATCTCCAAGGAGAATTCGTTTTTGATTATATTCCTTAAAAGTGAGAGCCGACTTATCAGGGTCGTCTAAAAAGGAATTTAATTCATTGAGTTCTTTTAAAATCCAATTTATTGAAGTTTCCGGCCATATATTGTAAATGATAGGGAGTGTTAAACCGTAAAACTCTCTAAATTGCTGGTATCTGTCATCTGTTGATGCCGCGCTTTGCCCTTCTTGTCTTTTAGCCCCATCTGCTGACACTTCAGTGACAGTCACCGGATCCCCGGGGGCTAAATTAATGATAAAAAAGTTTATCAAAATAATAAAAAAAAGGGTGATCGGAAGAAGAAAAAGCCGCCTTAAAAGATAATTCCACATAGGCCATCTCTCAATTTGACTGATTTTTTTTGGTTGTAAAGAATAGCGCGGAATTCGGCTCCGCAACTTCAGCACCCGGGATTAAATCCTGACGCTTCAAGGGAAGGAACACATTATGAATCCAATTTCTATAAAGAAGAGAAATTTCCGGAGTATAGAGGAAAGTATAGGGCTGCTCTTCGTGAATAAGACGATCAAACTGATGATAGAGCTCAATTCTTTTTTCTAAATTATATTCATATTCGAGTCTTTCTATGATGCGATCAGCGTCCTTATTTGAAAATCCGATAGCATTTGAGGACCCGGGCTTTTTAGCTTCCGAAGAGTGCCAAAGCTGTCTTGGATCTTCAGGAGGAGTAGCTAAGCCCCACGCAAGAAAAAGAGCATCGAAGCTTTTTTCATCTATACTAGAAGATAGATCCGTTAAGTCCACCCCATTTAATTTGCAGTCAATTCCTATTTCTTTAAGTTGTGTCGCAATAGATTCGCAAGTGGCCTTAGTAGTTGGGTTTTTAACGAAATAGGTGAGGGAAAATCGAAAAGGGACTCTCTTGCCATCGATTTCACCTTCCAAGATCCCATCACCATCTAGGTCCGCAAAGCCTTCCTGCTCTAAAATTCTTTTTGCCAAGAGCGGGTCATAGGGCCATGGAGAGATATTAGGGTCTGTAGATGGGCTAAAAACAAAGAAAGTGCCGTGTATTTCAACTGCTTTACCCCCTAAAATCTCGTCAATGATGCGCCTTCTATCTATGGCAATCGTTAAGGCTTGACGGATAGTTTTTGATTTAAAAAGAGGATTTTTCTGATTCCAACCCACCCACGTGAAAGAGCGTTGAAAGTAGCTTAATCGATTTACAAACTCATCATTTTCTTTTTGATTTTTATATAAAGGGCTTTCTAAAAAATCCTGAAATTCTTTTTCTTGGCTAGGAAGTAAATTATAGGTGTCTAGAGACCCTCTTTTAAACTCTTGCCAAATGGTATCGGGTGAATTTTTAAAAAAGACTTCTGTTCGATTAGCCAAAGCCCCATGAGGGTCAAAGAAATTGGGATTTCGTTTAAAGGAAATGGATCTTTCTGTAAAGCCATCAAAGGTCCAAGCGCCGCAGCTTGGAATGACGTTTTTCGCAAAGTGCTGAGAAAAGTTTTGCGCCCAAAGAGAACTGTTACGATAGGTATTCTTATCTTGATCATCCTCCACAATTTTTTTTCCATCGGCAAAATATTTAAAAACAAAAGAAGCAAGGGGTCTTAGGGCTGCTGTCCATTTTCTTGCTATATAGCGAATAATAAGCTGATCATCGCTTGTTTTTATGGTCTTCCATCTTACGACAAAAGTCAGGTCATCTATTATTTCAAAATCTACAATGTCGTCGATATAGGTTCGAATAGCTACAGCGCCCGGCTCTTGAACAAAAGGGTTCATGACTGCATCGAAGAAAAATTTATAATCCTCGGAGGTTACCGGATAGCGTTTTAAGAAATGTTCAGACAACTTAAAACCTTCCGGAAAAAATCTCTTTTCAAGAGGTTCCCAAAAGATATCCTCCCTTAAATGGACCCAAAATTCAGGCTTGCCTTCTTTATTTGTCCGCTCTTCAATTTTTAATGCCCCATAAGGGGCCATTTGTTCATACTTGCCAATGTGCGTTTTTGCAAGATAGATGCCGCAAAGAGAGAGCCAACTGCTAATTTCGGCAAAATTACTAAAGGGGTGAAGCGTGTCTGGTTTTCCATAAGTGGCGCTATAAAAGGTACCGTTTGGCGAAAAATTTTCACCTAAAATATCCACATATCGGTCTTCAAAAGGATCGACTTCAAGCATGTTTGGAAGTGAAGGGTCGATATGAGGCCTTAAAGTTACATTTTTGGCATGAGACGAAGATGATTTTAAGGAAGTGTCTTTATTTTCTTGGATTTTTACGCCTTCCGATAGAGTGCGGAGTTCTTTTTTAAACCCTTGTATTTCATTTTTTATCGCAATTAAGTCTTCTTCAACAAGGTTTGAAGACCAGTAGAGCATGAGAAGGAGGAAAAAAATTCCGATGCCTAATGCTAATTTTAAAAGTGTTATAGGCCAAGATTCTTGTTTGATCATTATAAAATAAACCTTTTAATGTACCTTTCTTCCGCTTCTTATGCTCTCAAACTTTAGCAATAAAAGCGTCAAAAATCCTCAATTTTTTAAGGACCCTTAAGTTTGAAGAAAGTCTACTGAAAAAGTGAATAGCTTGAAAATCATTTTATGAATTGAAAAAGCCTTTCTAAAAAAGAACAAAGTGAATGCCATTGAAAAGGGGGACTTCAAAACTAAGATGGGAAATCAAGTTTAGTTCTGCAAAACCCCTTAAAAGCACTAAAAAACAAGCGAAAAATGCCGAATAGGCAAAAAAATCCGAGAAATAATTTTTTGATTGAAGTCTTCTTTGCAGATGCAAAGCAGCAAATAAAGAGGGCGAGGTCAGAAGCGCAAATAGAAAGCTGTTCAAAGCTCCCAAAAGCGGGTCTTCAAGCAGAGCTGAAATAGAAAAGACGTAAAGCGACTGGCCGCATGGCAAAAGGGGTGTGGCAAGACCAAAAAAGAAGGTGGTTTCTGGTCTATCTTTTAGAAGAAGCAAGGCAAGTCTTTGGCTTGTTTTGCTTAGCAGTCTTGCAAAAGAGTCGGGCAGGACCTTTTTTTTCGCATTCAGGCTAAGAAAGCCTAAACCTGCGAATAGAGCGGCGAAAAAAAAACTTAAAAGGGCGCTCCCATTAAATCCTTCAAAGACAAATTTTAAAACGATGCCAAGGCTGCCTGAAAGGAGTCCAAAAAAAGAAAAGGCAGTAAGCCTGCCAATAAAATAAAACATCCGATAGCGGTGTTTAGCCAGCATCATGACTAAAGGTCCGCACATGCCAAAGCAGTGGAGATTGCCGAAAAGGTAGACCGGCAGCATAGAGAAAAGAATTGCCATAAGCCTCTATTTTTTTAGACGTAATTCCTGCATTTTTTGATGATCGATGGCGCATCTTCCGGACTTACGGCTAAAGCATATAAAGGTTACCCCGGTTAAGATAGACGAAAAAAGAATAAAAATAAAAAGAGCGGCGAAAGTAAATAGAGAAATTCTTTTTTTTAAAAACAAACAAAACCGCCTTTATACGTAATTTTGTCCGTCATTAAAAAAGTTCCCTCTTTTTTTGACAAGAGGTTAGAGGCATCTTCAAAGTTTTTTGATAAGATTAGGGGACAACATCTAAGTTTATGGATTCTTCAAGGGTGATCGGGTTTGAAAGACCCCATTTTTTTAAGAGCGCATCATAGATGCCGCTTGCTTTAGCTTCCTTTAATCCTTTATTGAATTCGGTAATTAAAAATTGGTTGGATTCATTTTTTGGAGCTACAATCCGCAAGCCCTCATCGGTCAAAGGAGTAGTTATGATATTGTATTTTCCGGAAGAGAAAAGTTGCGAATAGGTATTGGCTTGAAGGTAAGGGATCATAATGGCATCAATCCGCCCCCTTTCAAGATCATCAAAAGCAATTGTCAGAGTGTCATAGGGCTGCATCAAAATGCCAAGGGGTTCGAAATAAAAGGCATCGAGAGAATTTCGTCTTACTCCTATTACTTTCGTTTTAATCTCTTCAAGGGAAATCGGGCTTTTGAGATTTTTAGAGACTAGGACCGGCCCAACTTCGTAAAATGAGGAGGAAAGCAAGTACTTCTGTCTATATGAAGCAAGAGGAGAGATAAGTGTCACGATGGCATCATAATCTCCTCTTTCCAATTTTTCAAAAAGGGCATTTTGCGGGATCGAAATTAATTGAATCCGGATGTTTTGTTTTCTTGCGATTTCATAAAAAAGATCGCTTGCGAAAGCCACAAAGCTTTTATCCCTTCCCATAAGATTAAGAGGATAAAAAATAGGGTCATGAGCGATTAAAAAAACTTTTTTGGAAAAGGAATTTTTTTTAATCTTTGTTTCGCAAAAATTGAAATAAAGCCCCAAAAAAATTAAGAGAAAGAGGGTCGAAATCTTTCCTGTTTTCGTTGAAAAAAAAATTTTTAATTTATCGATTAAACCTTCAAACATAACTAAGAGTTTCGAGCGTAGCCCATCTGTTAACCTAATTTAGAACATCGAGTAATTTTTAGCTTTCAAAGGTAGTATAAATGTCAGCACTATTATAATGAAGTGAATTCAAAATGAGGAAAATAAAGGGACTTAACGATTTCCCTAAATCTACTTTCTTATAAGAAAAATTTTATTTTCTTACGACTTTTTTTAAAGGTGAACTTATAAACCGTATTATCTTATTAAATTATATAAAAACAACCGAATTAATAATTTATTGTTAAGAAAATGTTACTCTGGTATATTACTTTATTTATAATAATTTATTTAAGTGTATATTATGATTGTTCAAGACAGAAAAGAGACTCTCTTTACGGCTAAAATGCCAGAAAATATACCGGAACACCTAAATGTAAGCCTGACTCGTCGAATTGTTACTGTTGCTTTAGCAGTTTTTACTCTCGGTGTATCTCTTCTAATTCAAAAAGGGCTTGAATACTTAGCAAAAAGATCCTTTATGATGGCAGCTTATGTATCGGAGAAGACTAAAAATGAGCTGCATAACCAAAGAACTGCCTTTTTAGAGACTTACCCGCAAGCTAAAGAAGTGTTCTTTAATACTTTCGATGGCGCCAAAATAAATGGGATTCAAATAAATCCTCAGGGAAAAGACCCGTTAAGAGATAAGTCTCAAGAAACAGCAATCATCTTCTTTTGCGGCATGGGCAGTCTATACGAAAGATACCTAAGCGATGATGCCTTCATCGAGTATGCAAAGCAAACCGAGTCTACTATTCTTTTATTTAATTATAGAAGCGTCCTTAAAAGCGAGGGCAGCCCTTCCTACGGTAAAGATGTTGTAATTGATGGGGATGCAGCCCTTCAATTTTTAATGGATCAAGGTTTTCAAAAGCGAAAGGTCCTTTTACATGGGTATTCGTTAGGGGGTGGAATTAGTGCCCAAGTAGCTCTTATGAATACCGATCCAGCGGACCCCAAAAATTGCCCGCCTTATTTAAATGAAAAGTCTTTTGAGTCATCAGCGAAGGCTGTTGCCGCCTTAAAAGGCGCTTTCCTTGGGACCTTAGTTTATTTGGCTCACTGGAACTTGCCGGCTTATAAGCTTTGGGAAGAGAAAAATAACCAAAGTAAGAAAGCTCTCATTGTTCATAAGGAAGATTATATGATTCCTTATAGAGAAGCTTCTCTTTATAAAACTCTTCGCGGTTACTTAGGCTTTAAAAAAGTAGCCAAAAATGAGGAAAATGAAAAAGCGATTATTATCAAAACACTCGCCCAAGATATTAAGTCAGACCACACAAAAGTCTACTTTGAGACCTATAAGCTTGATGCGGCAAAACCTGAAATCACAACTCACTGTTCGATGCTGTTCCAAGGCCAAGAGGCTATAAAGCGGATTAGTGATATCGCCCTAGAGTTATTCGAAGAATAGAAATCTTATTAGTCGCGGGATCTGATTTCCAAGAAACAACCCGCGGCTTTAAATCCCGGCTAGAATCAACAATTTTTTAGTTTTTCTCATCAAAAGCTTTATGCTACTCTTTTAATTAAAACCTGAAATCACAAAACAAAAAAGCGAAACTAAATGCCTGTATTTGCACTAGCGGATTTACATTTATCTTTTGGCGTTCCCAATAAAAAAATGGATATTTTCGGTGAGCGTTGGAAGAACCATTCCGAGCAAATTGCTGAAAATTGGCTGTCTATCGTTGGAAAAGACGATCTAATCCTCCTTCCCGGGGATATTTCCTGGGCAAAAGAGCCAAAAGATGCGGTTTTAGATTTAAAATTTATAGACTCTTTGCCGGGAACTAAGGTTATGATTAAAGGCAATCATGACTATTGGTGGTCCTCTCTAAAAAAGCTAGAAACCTTATTACCCCCTTCAATTCATCTCATCCAAAATACTGCGTTTAACTGGAAGGATATTTCAGTTGCGGGATCAAGGCTTTGGGATACCTATGAATTTAATTTTGATGGCTGCATTGATTATACTCCAAACGATGCCCTTTCTCATTTGATGGCAAAAGAAGAAGATAAAGATCAGGACGAAAAAATTTTCTTAAGGGAGATGCAAAGACTTGAAACAAGCTTAAAGCAGCTTTCTTCAAAAGCAAAACATCGAATTGCCATGACCCATTACCCGCCAATTGGCGTGGATCTTAAAGCTAGCCGAGTCTCTCTTTTACTTGAAAAATATAAAGTTGAAACGTGTGTCTTTGGTCATATTCACAGCATGAAAGAAAACTTAAATCCTTTTTTTGGAGAAAAAAATGGGGTTCGCTATCTTTTTGCCGCGGGTGATTTTATACATTTTAAGCCCATTTTAGTTCTTCCTTAGGATTTAAAAAAAAGGTTAAAACCCCTAAGGGCTTTAACCTTCATCTCTAACACTTGGAATAATAGACTTCTTTCGAAATTCCATTCGATTGTTAAATGGGTTCTTTTTGGCATCTTTTCCGCTAAATTTCTCGACCATATGTATGCATATGGCCTCAAAATTTATCAAAAAATTTGTCCCAAAACAACTCCCTTTTCCAATCAAAGCGAATTTCGAAAGAAGTCTAAAGACTTCTTACCGGATAGGGCAAGCTCCTGTGAGACACTCTTCTGCTAGTTCCTCATCGCTAAACTCCAATCCTTCATAATTGATCGGAAGAAGTTTTGCGACATATTCTTCATATTCTTCTTTAGTGACCACTTCTTGAGGCAAATAAGCGTAACCTAAATCTTCCGCTTTTTTAGTAGGGTCGTTTCTAAAAATAAAGGATACCCCGACGTAACAATCCCAATGCTCCAGGAACCAATCGATAATTTCCGGAATTTCTGAAGGATCGTAAGAAATGGTATTGGAAACATTTTGCTCGCACCAAGTATCCATAAGAGTACGATACCACTCTAACTGGTTTACAGCAGAATCAGTGTTGACTTCAACTTCTTCAATTTTTCCATTTTTACGAGCCACTGTTTTTCTTGTGAAAGGAACACTTTCATATTTAATTGGAAACTTCACAATAACAGACTCCGGCTCGAACGGTTTTTCAATAATGCTATAGTTTGCCTTTTTGAAACGTTCCACTAAAGGATCGTGCTTTGAGTAAGTGATATTGTTAAAAATGTATCGGCCTAGAGGAATGTGGGTTCCTTCCGGCACTTCTCCCCATTCTTCTGTACCCATTATTTTGCTGATGGTGCCGCTTGGCTTAACGCATGTGACGTTTTTCGGAAGAGGGGCATTCAATTCATTGGCCATGCTGTAAGCTGCGCTCACTGCGATATTTCGCATTCTTTTGAAGTCATAGCGTGTTAAATCAGGCCTTGCTCGAATTCCTGTAAGACCAACGCCGCAAAGGTGGAGAAAGTCATTATTTAAATGCCAAGCTTCTTGAAGGATTTCATCCCTTAAATTGACCATGGTTTGGCGATAATTCATTCTCGCTGCAAGACGAAGGGCATTTTCTAAGCCTACTTTGTCGCCTTTAAAAGCTAAAACGTTAATTTCTGTCAGGTTGCAGAAGCTTTTATTTCCAAGAAGGATTTCAACGCAAGGGTTGCAGCCTCTAAACCAGGGAGCTCTTCTCTCGGCTTCTGTGGCATTGATAAAGCCGGGTTCCGACCCGCCGGAATCTAACATTAACTGGAAGATACGCTCAAGTTCAGCTCTTGTTGGTTTGCTATAAAAAAGAAGACTGTTGTTAGACTGCTGTCTATGAGACTTATCATTTAACCACCACTCTTTTTTAGCTAAAGCAAAATCATCCCACTCTGGTTGTCCGTATTCAAAAAGAGCGATTTGCGCAGATCTTCTGCTTGAAAGAATGGTTCCAAGCCAGTTAACGATGTCTAAAATATCCATTCGAGTCAGAAGCTGATCGGCTCTATTAGATAGAATTTCAGCGATGGCTTTAAAGGCTTTGGCAATTTGCTCATCACCGGATGAAATCCAGCCATAGCCTTTAAGGCGAGTTCCGGCCGGCCGGATTTCAGAAAAATCAAGGACAAGAGTTCTTGCAGGAAATTTTCCAGCGACTAGTTTTCCAATAGCTTTAGCCCAAGCGATTGCTGAATCGCCGACTTTAACTGTCCAAGTTCTAGTTTCAGGATCATATGTTTCTACGTTATGAGGGATGCCGCCTTTTTCTGTTCTATTGGATCGAATGACTCGAATCTCATGAAGCGGGCAGCGAAAGCCATTGAGGGTCCCGGTAATCGGTCTAAAGCCAACTCCGCAGCCTTGTAAAAGAAGCCAAAGCACATCGACAAGATCATATACTGTTTCAACATGTGTAAAAGAGCAGTTAAACATGCAAGATTCTCTTTTTCGGCTAAGCTCTGTTCCGCCAAGCCAAAGAGTTCTTCCGGCAGGAGCAATATAGCGGCCTAAAATAAGCTGGCGGCATTCTTCCAGTTCATGCTCTTCTCTTTCAATCAAAGATCTGCCAAGGGCTCTTTCCCATAGCCATCTTTGGTGTTGTATCACTCTTTCTACAACCTGATTCCAGCTTTCGAGCCTATCATCGCCTTCTTTAACAGGACGATGGTAAGTGCGAAGCGAAGTTGCTAAGGCACGTGCTGTAGGCTTTGTCATGATCCCTCTCTTCTCTTATGACAGACTGTTTAAGTCTATATGGCTTTTAATAAAGCAAATTTTTAGAAAATGTTTTAGATTTTTTCTCAAAACTTTTAAGTCTTAAGATTTTCTTTTTAAACACAAGATATGGTATTTCAATTTTTTTACCGGTACAACATATTGTGTTTTAAGCCATAGTTGTATCTTTTTTGTCCGATAAAAGTCAAGATGCAGAATTCTTTTGAAAACCAGTTTAAAGGCATTTGAAAAGGGCTTCTTAAGATTCTGGTTTTGAAATAAATAAACTCGATTTATCTATTCATTTAGTTAATTCTTTAGTTATTGAAACTCAAGCTTCAAAAATTATTTAAGGCCGTTATTTTAATAAATGATAAGCAATTTAAGCTTTATGATTTAGAAGTTGGCCTATTTTTGATTGGGTCGATAAACGCTCGTTTCTATTAATTTCGTTAGCTCAAGAACTCCGGGGTCGTTTTTATCTAAGATATTATCAAGAGGTATTGAAGATCGTTTTTTTAACAAACTTTGGATGAGGTGTTCTTCGTTAATTTTTTCTTTTTCATTGAAAAAATCGGCAGTCAACAAAAGCATATCTTGAAAATCCTCTTCTTGCTCAAGCAAAGGAAGGGTCGATTTTAATAGTTTTAAAAAGATTTCCTCGTCTTCTTCTTGGATCAGTTCGGAAAGAAGTTCAAGATTAAACTCAAGATCCTCATCATCTTCTGCTTGATCTATAAGATAGTTAAGAATTGGTTTCGCAGCCGTTGGATCTATGCCGAAAAGAAGGCGGGCATGAAGAAGTTGAAACCATTTCTTGTCAGACACATAATACTGGAAACTTTCCAAAAGGTCTTGAGCATAGGAGTAATTGTCGTTTTCAATTTGCTCCAAAATAAAATCAAAAAGAAAAGCTTCAATATCATTCGCGGAGCCGTAATTAATAAGATTAAGAACAGACTCGGGGTCTGCCCCTTCATCGCTATTTTCTTCCAAAATAACTTGAAGGTTTGAAAGTGCGTCTTGTATATCTTCGGCCGATTTGGCAAGTCCATGGTCATAAAGATAAATCTGGTGGTCCAATTCATCGCAAAAAATGCTAAGGCAAGGCTTATCTTTCTGAAGCCTTCTCCATAATTCGAATGTGATAAGATAGACCTGATCTTCCTCTTTTGCGCTTACACCCTCTTCATCTATTAAGTGAGTCGTTAATTCTTCCGGGGTGTCAAAATTTTCAGAAAGAGAGGTAAAGGAATCTTTATCTAGGCTAAATCCATTTTGTCGAAGACGGCTAAAAAGAAGAGGCAGGGACATATCACGGTAATTTTCTACCTGCCAAGGCTCTACTTCGATCGTAGGATCGTTTAGCCAATTCATACGTAATGCATTGTAAAGAGCTCTTCGGTCTATATCCATGCCTAAACTTTAACTTCCCTAATTTAATTTTTTTTGGCTTAAGGTTCACGAAAACGGGTGCTTTTACCTTGTTTAGCGAAGCTCCCTAAGCAAAAAGAGTTTTTTTTAATCCGCCAGTATAACAAAGTTATGGTTTAAAGATAAAAGAGAAAATCCTATTTTTTAGCTATTGCAAAGAAGCAAAAGAAAACCTAATGAGAGTTCGGTCAGAGGGGGAAATAATGTTACTCTCTTTTAATAAGTTAATTGTAGCAAAAAACGTAATTTGTTAAAACTAACCTTAAAAAAAATGGTTTAAATGCTTGGATAAGCTTCAGTAATAAGAAATCCCCGAAGGTCTTTTTCCTTCAATTCTTCCATAAAACGGACGAGCTCCTTTTCATTTAATCGGGACGCAAGACGGATTTCATCATCTCTTAACCTATAAATCACCGCGTTAGCCTTCTCTTCGGACTTAAAAAATTGCTTTAGGCGAAATAAAGCGTTAGAAAACTTGCGTCTTTTAAGGAAAAGTTTAAACAGTAAAAAAAGAAAAAAAAGAAAGGGGATGGCTTTTAGGTAAAGTGAAAGGGAAATGTAAGCGTATTCTGAGGAGAAAAAAGCCAAAACATCAAATGTAATGGTTAATAAAAGCAAGATTCCGAGAGTTGCGCTTTCTTTTTGGGAGCTGAAAATAGGGCCAAAGTTTCTTCGGAAAGAGGAATTCGAGGATCTCCATGCCAGCATTTCCTCAAATTCCGGCTCATCAAATTCCATGCGTCCGATATGGGACAGTTCATGTAAAACTAGCTCTTTTCGGCTGTACCCTAGATAACTTGTTTGCTCTTTCAATTTTTTTCGAAGCTGAATAAAGGCAGAGTCAGGCGATTCCTCTTTTAATTGAAAAATTAGGGAAAAGGCTCCATCCCAAGGGAAAAGAGAATGATTGCTGAAGAAAATAGGCACCCAAGCAGGGTGCATTCCATAAAGAAATTGAGAAGAGAGAGCAGTCTCTTCGATTAATTTGTTTTCAAGCGGATCAAAAGGAGGGAGTTCAGGTAAATGATCGCGTATACTAAGACAAAATTCCGCTCTTTTTGAAAAACCCGTAAAATTTTCATTGGGACCCGGAATTAATCCGGCTTCATTCCATTTTAATAAGTTTTCGATGTCTTCTTTTGATAAATTCATTTTTTTGAAACCATTGGCCTTCTTAAGGTTAGGTTTGTAATAAAGTTTGGAAGCGACTGATAAGTAAAAATTTAAGATTAAAAAAAACCCAATAAATAGACCCGCAAAGATTTAAAGCCGAAGTTTAAATTTTCTTGCATATGCAAAAGAAAATATGGCAACCTTAAAGGCCCGGATCCAATTAAATTAACAAGCTTTGAAGATACAAAGCAAGAAGACGGTTGATTAAATTAAGATCCAACGGAAAAACAAAAGACATTTTTTTCACTTAACTTTGCTTAAGACCTAATGTAAAAGGGCCCCCATGCTTCTTGATGATTATGAAAATTTTACCGAAGCGCAAAAGAAATTACTTGAGCGCTATGTAACAAATACTCAAGGACACATCTTCGCCTTAAGGAATCTTCCGGAAGTTATAAAGGGCGCCCTTTTTTCGCGTTACTCAAGATCAAATTTGGGGCTTCGCTCCCTTCTCTTAAAAGAATTTATCTCAAATAGCGATGAATCCGGCTTTAATGAAATCGCGGGATTTAAAGAAGCGGATGAAGCCTTTCAAGTCGAGCAAGCAGAAGCTATTAAAAAAGCTCAAAATTTCTATGACCGGATTTTGGATGGCTATGGCGATGATTCAATAGGCGAGCTAGGCGGTGCCCATCTTGCGATTGAAAATATTTCGATGTTAGCCGCCAAAATGATAGAAGATAGCCGCATTGGCGGCTCTCCTTTAGAGAAGTCCACACGCTACATTTATTTCGATCAAAAAGTTAACGGAGACTATCTCTTTTATAGAGAACCTGTCCTAATGACAAGCGCTTTTCGAGACCTTTATATCAATACTTGCAATCAGCTTTTTGATACCTATAGCCGTCTTATTCCTCCCTTGACCGCTATGATCGAGAAAGAAAAACCAAAAGACGCTGAAATATCGAAAACTGCTTATACAGCTGCCTTAAGAGCGAAAGTTCTTGATTGCTTAAGAGGGCTCTTGCCTTCCGGTACTTTAACCAATATGGGCCTTTATGGTAATGGCCGTTTTTTTGAGGGTTTAATCCATAAACTCCACTGCTCAAGCCTGTCTGAGATGCAAGATATGGGGAAAAGAATTTATGAAGAACTTTCTAAAGTCATCCCGTCTTTTGTAAGAAGATCAGCTCTTTCCCACCATACTCACAAAGCCTACGAAAGACACTTTCATAAGATGAAAGAAGAGCTAGAGCATGTGTCCAAAGAGCACGCTCCCTTAGTGTCATCGTCAACAGAAAGCGGGGTAAAGCTTGTTTATTCAGATGAAGACGCTGAAAGAAAAGTGGCTGCAGCGCTTCTTTACCCGAATGTCAATAAAGGGATGGAAGAGCTCTTAGAGTATTGTAAAAAATTACCGAAACAAGAAATCGATCGCATTTTGGAAGCTTCTGTTCAAGGCCGCGAAATGCGAAGGCATAAGTCTCCAAGAGCCCTCGAGCATGCGTTTTTTACCTTCGACATTGTAGCTGATTTTGGCGTTTACCGAGACCTTCAAAGGCATCGCCTCCTTACGCAAGAAAAGCAAAAACTAACCTGCGATTACGGCTATTTTGTGCCGATTGAAATTCGTAATACTGAGTGGGAGGCGGAATATTGCAGAGCCATGGATCAAGCAAGCGCAAGCTTTGAGCTGATCGCAAAAGAGTTTCCTGAAGAAGCTCAGTACATCGTTCCAATGGCCTTTAATATTCGCTGGTACTTTCATGTGAACCTAAGAGGGCTTCAGTGGTTGACCGAACTTAGATCTTCGCCAGCTGGCCATCCTAATTACCGCTATATTGCCCAATCCATGGCAAAGCAAGTCATTGAAAAGCACCCTTCCTTTGAGCGTTACTTCCGCTTCCTGGATTACGGAGGCTACGAGCTTGGCCGTATGGGACAAGAAACCAAAAAAGCCGAAAAAATTGGCCTTTTGCAGAAGTAATTGGTCTATCTTTCTTTTATTTAGGAGTTTAGGAACTCTATTTTTAACAATTGAATGGAGTTTTCGAAAGAAGTCTAATATCAGAAAACATCTAGTAAAGAGCCAAACTCTTAAACCAAATAAAACCTGATCGATGATTTGTAAGAAACACCTCTTAAGAACGCTTTGTGAAAGCTACCATCAAAATAATTAATTGATAATGGCATCAGAAAAATGGATAGTTAGTGCCGGACTGGACTTGTTTCCTGTCCAAGAGGGGCTAAATCCTCCATTTTAGATGAGCCTTACAAGTCCTCTTATTCTACTTTGGAAGAATAGGTAGAGTCTCTAATTAAGGGAATGAAAGCTTGGCGAAAAGAAAGGGATAAGAACTTTTTCTTGAATGTTTTATTCAATAAAGATACTCTTTTTTTGGTATTTATTTATGAAAGCAGATCTTTTCACTCCTTTTTTCTTCCGATTCTTTTGGCCATAGGCCATATTCCCCCTTGCCTCTCTCATAATTTCAAAAATTTGTTCATTAAAAGTTTGATAATCGGAAAATAATATGAAAGAAGAATCTAAAGGAAGTTTACTCGGGAGCATCCTCTTAATTTCAGGCTCCTGCATCGGAGCCGGAATGTTAGGGCTGCCTATGATCTCGGCCTTGTCAGGGTTTATTCCTTCAATTTTAATGTTTATCTTTAGTTGGGTCTTTATGACCTTTACAGGACTTCTTCTTTTAGAAGTGGCCTTAAATTTTGATTACGATGTCAATTTAATCACTATGGCCGGAAAAACTCTTGGATATTTCGGCAAGATCGTCAGTTGGGTTTCTTTTGTCTTTCTTTTTTACGCCCTCATGGTGGCCTATACTTCCGGCAGCGGCAAACTCTTTTCCGAATTTGCGCATTCCTTTTTTGGATTTACCTTAAAAGAAAGTTTGGGCAGCGCTCTTTTTGTCCTTTTTTTTGGACTTACCGTTTATATCGGCACGTATGCTGTCGATCTTTTGAATCGATTTTTAATGCTTGGCCTTATCCTTTCTTATTTTCTTTTGGTAGCCTTTGGGCTTTCTTATGTCGATTCCGGCAATCTTTTTTTTAAAGAATGGAAAGTTTCTTTTTTTGCTCTTCCTGTCATGGTGATCTCCTTTGGCTATCATAACTTGATTCCAAGCATTGCGACCTATTTAAAAAGAAATACGAAAAAATTGGTAGCGGCAGTGGTTATTGGCAGTTTCATTCCTTTTCTCGTCTACTTGCTTTGGGAATGGCTAGTTCTTGGGATTATCCCTCTTGAAATCTTCCAGAAAGGCAGTCAGAGAGGGGAGATGGTGACCTCCATGCTGCATGATATCATAGGGTCTAATGTTTTTGTAAGCGTGGCTGAATCCTTTGCTTTTTTTGCCATTGTGACTTCTTTTATTGGGGTGGCTTTAAGTTTTGTGGACTTTCTATCCGATGGACTGCCTTTAAAGAAGACGTGGCTTAATCGCCTTGCGGTTTGTCTTTTAGCCTTAGGGCCGCCTTTTCTCTTTTCGATTATTTATCCGAATTTATTCTTAGCCGCCCTTGAATATGCAGGAGGCTTTGGAGCTGTCATCCTTTTTGGAGTATTGCCCGTCCTAATGGTTTATTCAGGAAGAAAATCTAAGGAGTGGAGAAATATAATTGTACCCGGTGGAAATTTTGTTTTATCGATCGTTTTACTTTTTAGTATTTTTATTTTTTTAATCCAGCTTTATCAAGCTGTCTATAAAGATGTGGGAGCTTAAGCCTTGTTGAATAAAAAAGAACTCATTGGAGGAGTTTTACTCGTTTCCGGAACTACCATAGGCGCCGCCATGCTTGCTTTGCCAACCATAACAGGTCTTGCAGGCTTCTTTCCGTCTATTATTCTTTTTGTTTTTTATTGGATGCTTTTAACTTACTCAGCATTTTTAATGCTTGAAGCCACTCTTTTTATGGGAGGTAAAACTAATATTATCTCTATGGCAAGAAAGACGCTTGGATTTCCAGGAGAGGCTGCCAGCTGGACTTTTTATCTTTTTTTGCTTTATGCGTTAACGACTGCTTATCTAACCGGCAGCTCTCAGATCATGCAAGACATGTTTCAAGCGGTTTTTGGCTTAGATTTGCCGCATTATGCGGGCGTTCTTCCCCTTCTTTTGGTTTTTGGCTACTTTGTCTATCATGGCACAAAAGCGGTTGATTTTGTAAATAGGCTCTTAATGACCGGGCTTGCGATTGCTTATTTTTTAATGATTGTGACTTTATTTCCGGAAGTTAAAACGGACAATTTGAAGCATACCGCCTGGAAATACCTTCTTATTAGCAATTCTGTGATTGCGACCTCTTTTGGCTTTCATATTATTATCCCAACCCTTTCTTGCTACTTAAACCGGGATGTAAAAAAACTTACCTTGTCCTTACTTATCGGCAGCTTTATTCCTCTTATCATTTATATCCTTTGGGTCTTTGTATCGCTTGGCATCATACCGATTGAAGGGGCTTTCGGGATAAAAGAAGGGTATCTTGAAGGGGAAAACGGGGTCCACTTGCTGACAGGGATTCTTGGAAATAACTGGCTTTCCATGATAGCTAGATTCTTTTCATTTTTTGCCATCATCACCTCTTTTCTTGGGGTGTCATTAAGCCTCCAAGACTTTTTGGCGGATGGATTTAAAGTAAAAAAAACACCTTCAGGTAAATCGGTTCTTTTTCTTTTAACTTTTTTACCCCCCTTAATTATTATGTGGCTTAATCCGAGAGCTTTTTTAACAGCTCTTGAATATGCGGGGGCTTTTGGGGTTATGACGCTTTTAGTCCTAATGCCGGCTCTTATGGTTTATAAGGGACGCTATATCGATCATTACAGCGGCGAATATCAAGCTCCCGGCGGAAAATTAAGTTTAATATTAGTGATGATTATCGCAATTGGTTTAATCAGTCTTGAAGTGATTACAAAACTTGGAATTATAAACCTTGCAACTTTAATTTAAGGAATTACTATGTCTTCTAACTCTCATGAAAAAAAACGAATTTTAACAGGAGATAGACCTACCGGAAAGTTGCATCTTGGACACTATGTCGGCTCTTTAAAAAACCGTCTCCGCCTTCAAAAAGAATATGATTGCCATTTTATTATTGCCGACCTTCACACTTTGACAACAAAGCCGGATAAGCCAAGTATTTTGGAGCTTAGGGATAATATTAGAGAAACGGTTTTAGACTACCTAGCTATCGGGATAGACCCTGAAATATCCACGATTTACCTTCAATCAGCGGTTCCTGTCGTTTATGAAATGAATCTTATTTTTGAGATGTTGATTTCTTTAAATCGAATTGCCGGATTGCCAAGCCTTAAAGAAATGGCTCGGAACGCTCATATTGACCCCGAAAGCGTTCCTTTTGGATTGATAGGCTATCCTGTCCTCCAAACCGCAGATATTTTAATGTCAAAAGCGCACCTTGTCCCTGTCGGCAAAGATAATGAAGCCCATATCGAGTTATCAAGAGACATAGCAAGACGCTTTAATCAATATTATGGAGAAGTGTTCCCGCTTCCTGAAGTACTTTTGAGCGATGTACCAACCCTTGTCGGCATAGACAATAAGGGAAAAATGAGTAAATCTCTTGGAAATGCCATCTACCTGTCGGATGATAGCAAGACTGTCGAAAAGAAAGTCAAAAGCATGTACACAGACCCGAATCGTGTTCGTGCCGATATGCCGGGGACAGTAGAGGGTAATCCCGTATTTAGCTACCACGATATTTTCAATACTAATAAAAATGAAGTAGAGGATTTAAAAGCGAGGTATAGAGAAGGGAAAGTCGGGGATGTAGAGGTTAAAGAAAAGCTTAGTCTTGCCATCAACGAATTTTTAGACCCTATCCGGGAAAGAAGGAATTATTTCAGCCAAGAGAAAGGTCTGGTTGAAGAGGTGCTTTATCTTGGAACTAAAAAAATGGAAGAGTTTGCAAATGCCACTTTAAAGGAAATGCGCTCTGCCATGGGACTTTATGGGGCATGGAACAAGATTCAGCGTATCGCAAAAGAAAGGCGAGAAAGGGAAGTTAAAACCTAGAGTAGAGAAGCTTTTTTTAAAGGGTTATCTTTTCAACTAGAGTCTTCTCTTCAGAAACCTTCCATAAAAGAATTTCTTGAAGAAGGTGAGTATATAAAGAAACCTGATCCGGGGTATAAAGCGAGGATTCTTTTAGCTTAACCGCTCTTGCCGTAAGGTAGTCTTTTAGAATTCCTCTTATTTTTTTGATGTCAGCTAAGCTATCCGGATTCACTGCAAAAAAGTTTACCGCTGAAAAGCAAATTCTTTCTAACCTTTCGTCATTAAGGATAGTAGAATAATAGATTCTAGGAGGAAATAAAACGATCGAGTCCTCATCAGCCTTAACTGTATTTCCTCGCATTATCGTAAACGTTTTAACTGCAAAATATTGAACTTTAACGATTTTTCCCCTGTATAAAGGGTCCTTTTGCGAGGATAATCTCCAAGAAATGCCGTCATAAAAAAAACTTGCTTGCGGATTAGTTTCGGTTTCTATCTGAACAAATACATAGTAGGGAGAGTTTTTTTCGTATGCCCTATCTTTTAATTCTTTAAAAGTTTCCTGCGTATAGATGTCTTTATTATCCCAAGAAAAAGAAGGGCTAAGGGCCGGGTCATGAATCATAAAAAACCATAAAAAATTAAGATACTATTAAAATTAAATAATAATATAAGTTAAAACAAATAAAAAGGCTAAGGTTTTAATTCCTTAGCCTTAGTTTAATTTATTATGATCTTGTGAAACTTACTTGGCCGTGGATAACTCGAATTTTCCTCGGTCCCATTGAAGTTGAAACGATTGGCATGTCACTATAACCAACAACTGGAGGTAATTGCCCGTTATTGGTAATACGGCCAAGAAGGGCATGGCCATAGGTATCTATCCCAATTCCCGGCAATATAGGGGTATTTCTGGCACTGCTTTGAACTTGACTCCAAAGTTGAGGCGTAGCCGGTTTAGCTGCTGGATGAATGTCGGCTTTAATCTCTAACGAATGAGAATAATTATCGACAATCACTTTAGCAAGAGTAAGCCTTCTATTATCAAAAGAAGTTAAGCCGTCTTTTGGGTCATCGGATGCAACCATTTTAACTGTTTTTAGGTTTGGCTTTTTCGAATCCCAACCTCTTGTACGTAAGTGCTCCTGAAGACTTACAGCTTCTTTCTCTTTCTTTACTTTTTCGCTTAAAACGCCTTTTCTATTCATCAGCTTTTCAAGACTGTAGTCTCTCTCTGGCTGATAAGGGGTAAAAATAGGCGTCCCATCCGATAAGCTTTCAGATATACGCTTTTGAGAAAAGAGAATGTTGCTGATTTCTTCACCCCTAAGAGTAACGCCTGTTTGCGTCGCTTGCGGAGGAGGCGCTGAAACCAAACTTAAAGGACGGCTTGGTCCAATAGGGGGGCCAGAAGCTCTTACAGCAGGTTTTACAGGCCCAGCATATTCTTCCTCTTCTTCCCCGTCAAATCTGCTCCGAACAGGAGAATCTTGCGAGCTTCTAAGAGGAGAGTCTTGTTTTGGTCGGCTTGAAACCCTGGCCTTTTTAGCCTGTTTTAATTCTTTAGCTCTTAGACGAATATCAAGTTCAGCTTCACCGTTACTTTCGCTAGAATTAGAATCTGTAGTTTTTTTTCTTACCTGGAAAGAACCCTTTCTTTTCCTTGAGTTAAAAACTGGAGCTGCTATTTCTTCTTTTTCACCGATTGAAGAGGAAGGTTGATCTCCTTGTCCAATAGAAACTTCTTTAACAGATTTCCTTAAGATTTGAGCCGGCTTTGAACTTCTAATGAAAGATTCAATAGAGGCTGAAGTTTCTTCTAATTCCCTAGAGGTTACCTCGACTCTTTCGTATGGGTCTGAAAATGAGGGTTCCGGATACTCAAGCTTGCTTGGGGCAACCCAATCGCTTTTTGAACTTTCAGATAAGTCTCCTGAAAAACTAATAGGAGTATCCGGCGTCCATGCCTTAACCACTCCATCACTAAAATGAGTACGAAAATCCATTTTTATACTCCTTAACATTTTTTTGTAAATATTATAAACTATTATTTAATTAAAAACAATTATTTATATTAATAAAAAAATGTAAAGATGTTTTGCGGAATAAAAAAAGCGAAAAATTAATTAATAATTTTTCGCTTTTAAGAAGGATGAAGCAGTTATAAGTTTATTCGAGATCCTTGCCGCAGCATTTTTTATATTTTTGACCGCTTCCACAAGGACAAGGGTCATTTCGACCCACTTTCGGGCCTACAGTGATAGGCTCTAACTTTTCAGCTTCTTGAGAAGACTCCCTTTCCCCATTTTTCGGGGGGAGGGTGCCTTGCGACTCATCGAGCTCATCCATAAAGGATCTCGATCTTTCAAGTTTTAGAGAAGCTAAGAATCTTTCAAGGGCTTCGTGATTGCGAGGCATCATTTCAAATCGGAAGAGATCTTGAGCGATCATAGACCTAAGAGTTCTTCCAAACTCATCAAAAGTATTAAAAGCTTCGTGCTTAAACTCGGTTAAAGGGTCTCTTTGTCCGACAGTTCTAAGATTCACATCGGCTCTTAAGTGATCCATGGTTAGAAGATGTTCAATCCATAGTTGATCGATCTTTCGAAGCATGATATTTCGAATAGCTTCATCGACTTGTTTCTCTGGATTTGGGACAATCCCTCTTGCGGCTTCCGGCAAATTAATTTTATTTACTTCTTGATTGATTTTTTGAAAGAAGGACTTTTTAATTTTCTCGAAAGCTTTTTGCTCCAGCTCTTCAAACTCCATCGAATCTTCTTCGAATTCCCCTTCATCAAAAGAAAGGGGAAACTTTCTTTGCAAAATATCTTTAAAGCCGGAAACGCTTCTATGTTCATCGCTTCTACTTGCAAGATATTCATCGGCTGCTTGTTTAACGACTGCTTCTAGAATTTCCAAAGCTAATTGATCAATTTTTTCTTCGTGGAGAATTTCATTTCGAAACGCGTATACCTCTTGTCTTTGTTTGTTCATGACATCGTCATATTCAAGAGTGTGTTTTCTTATGGTGTAATTCCTTTGCTCCACTCTTTTTTGAGCGGTTTCAATTGAGCGGTTCAAAATACCAGCTGAGATGGGCTCGCCTTCAGGAGGTCTAAATTTTTGAAGAATGGCAGTCATTCTCGGCGAAGCAAAAAGCCTTAACAAATAATCTTCAAAAGAGATGTAGAACTTAGAAGTTCCGGGATCTCCTTGTCTTGCACTTCTTCCCCTAAGCTGACGGTCAATCCTTCGAGATTGGTGCCTTGTCGTTCCAATAACATGCAAGCCGCCAAAACCTGCCACTTTTGGCCCAAGTTTAATGTCGGTTCCTCTCCCTGCCATATTGGTTGCGATGGTGATCGCTTTTTCAAAACCGGCTTCTGCTATAATTTCAGCTTCTTTTTCATTATGACGGGCATTAAGTACCGTGTGAGGCAAGTTATTTTGCTTAAAAATACGGGATAACTTTTCTGAAGCATTAACAGAGTCCGTTCCTATAAGAATCGGTCTTCCTTTTTCGTGAACTTCTTTGACTTCTTTTAAAATGGCGTTATACTTTTCTCTTTCCGTCATATAAATTTCATCATCGGAATCTCGCCTTTGAGCCGGTTTATGCGTCGGAATTTCCAAAACGTCCAATTTATAGATTTGCTTAAACTCTCCGGCTTCAGTTGCGGCAGTGCCCGTCATCCCGGCAATTTTATCATACATCCTGAAGTAATTTTGCAAGGTGATGGTGGCATACGTTTGAGTTTCTTTTTGGACAGCGACCCCTTCTTTAGCTTCGATAGCTTGGTGCAAGCCATCTGAAAAGCGTCGGCCGGGTTGAGGCCTTCCGGTATTCTCGTCGATGATGACGATCTTGCCTTCCTGGACTATGTAATCGACATCTTTTTCCATCATAAGATGGGCCCTTAGAAGCTGTCTTAAGTTGTGGGCTCTTTCTTTTCTCTTAAGATCCTCTTCTTGTAATTTAAGACGGGCTTCGATCTTGCCTTCCGATGAAAGTTCGACGTCATTATCTATTTTGGCATACTCTTCACCAAGGTCGAACATTACAAAGTCATCGGCGCTGCCTTGTTCGCCGGCAAATTCATTCCAAGCTGCGATCCCTTTGTCTGTGAGCTCAAAATCATTCGCTTTTTCATCGACAATTAGATAAAGCTCGGATAAGACGTGCTTTCGCTCTTCCTTATTTTGTTCCGCATAGTAATATAAATCGCATTTGTCAAGAGCTGCCCTAAAATCCGGGTTTTCTTTTACGCGCTTTAAAATTTTGTTTCGAGGGGTTCCTTTTCCGACAAGCCAAAGCCTTCGAACTGCTTCTTCTTCATTTCGAAGCTCTTCTTTAGACTTCTTTCTCTTTTCTTCAACGTTTGTATTTTCAACGTCTTCTTTGATGACTTTATAAGCTTCGCTTGCAATTTTATTGCAAAGGTCTCTTTGTCTTTTAACGAGGTTGGCAACTCCCTCTTTTAATTCATCATACATTTGCCGGCTGACAGGAACCGGACCCGAGATGATAAGAGGAGTTCTCGCTTCATCGATTAAAATGCTGTCCACTTCGTCGATAATAGCAAAATAATAACCTCTTTGGACTTGTTCTTCCCGGGACATAGCCATGGAATTATCGCGCAAATAATCAAAACCAAATTCAGAAGCCGTTCCATAAACGACATCGTGGGAATAAATCGACTTTCTCTCTTCCGGCGGGACATCGTTTGTTAAAGCAGCTGTTGTAATTCCTAAATAGCGGAGAACAGACCCGACCCACTCGCAGTCTCTTTTTGCAAGGTAATCGTTCACAGTGACAAGATGGACGGGCCTTTCGGTGAGAGCGTTTAAGTAAAGGGGCATAACGGCGGTGAGTGTTTTTCCCTCGCCTGTCTGCATTTCGGCAATGCATCCTTTATGCAGGGCAATTCCCCCTACAATTTGGACATCATAAGGCACCATGTCCCATTTCTGATCATAGCCTGAAACATGGACTTCCATTCCGGCCATGCGCCTGCAACCGTTTTTTACAACAGCATAAGCTTCAGGAAGAAGGTCATCAAGGGATTCTCCTGCTCGTATCCTTTTTTTAAACTCATCGGTTTTAGCTTTCAATTCAGCGTCGCTTAAATGAAGCAATTTTTCTTCTTCTTGGTTCACTTTCGCGACAAGCTGGCGGTATTTTTGAACTAGCCTATCTTGCCGGCTTCCGAATATTTTTTTTAAAAATTGAAACATGGAACCGCACTTATATTTGAGTTTTAAACTATTCAGTTTATGGCATAGCCCTTTTTTTCATCAAGTAAACTTGAAAATATTCACTCTAATTTTAAAAAAAGTGTAAAAGGAAACAAAAAATTGAAAATTATCCTTTAAAAATCTCTTTGATCTTGCTTTTGAATGGCAAAAGGGGAGAAAATAAGTTTTTAATAATGACAGAACAGGTGTTAAATTTGTTTAATTCGGTTTTGTTTTTTTAAATGACCTTTGAAAGAACTTATCATTAAGTAGGGAGAATCTCATGCGTACTTCAAATCCTGCACTCCAAGACGACACTTTTTATAGGAGCCGTGTTATTGGCGTTGAAACAATGACGGTTCCGGGCGTCATCATGAAAACAATCCTTTCTTTGCTTCTATTGCTTCTCACTGCCGGATTCACCTGGATGCAAGTAAGTCAAAATCCGGCATCTGCAACCCCATGGATGATGGGAGGATTAATTGCCGGCTTTATTATAGCGATGGCGACTGTATTCAAAAAGGAATGGTCGCCTGTCACAGCTCCGCTTTATGCCTTGGCTGAAGGGTTATTTATTGGCGGCGCTTCCGCAATTTTGGAGCAAGCTTATCCGGGCATTGCTTTTCAAGCGGTTTCTTTAACCTTTGGAACCCTTTTTGCCATGCTTCTTGCCTATAGATCCGGGCTTATTCCGGTGACGGAAAAATTTAAGCTTGGCATTGTGGCGGCAACCGGCGGAATTGCGATTGTGTACCTTGTAGCTCTTGTCCTTAGCTTTTTTGGCATTAACTTAGCTTTTGTCTATTCGGGAGGAACTTTTGGTATCTTGTTTAGTCTTTTCGTTGTGACGATTGCAGCACTTAATCTTGTGCTCGATTTTGATTCCATTGAGCAAGGGGCTAAGATGGGCGCGCCAAAATATATGGAGTGGTATAGCAGCTTTGCTCTTATGGTCACGCTTGTTTGGCTTTACATCGAGTTTTTAAGACTGCTTGCCAAAATGCGAGAAAGATAGTCGATAGTAAGCCCCATTAATTTGGGGCTTTTCCCATTCTTTCCCCCATAACGCAAAGCGTTTCAAGGCCTTCTTTTGTATTCTTAAGCAGGTCTTCATCAAACAGTATTTTTCCGGGCTCAAAAAGTAAGATAAGAGCAGAGCCTCCAAATGAAAAATACCCTTTCTCGTCCCCTTTTTTAACAGGCCCTTCTTGAAAAGTTTCGTGAATGGATCCGACAAAAGTGGCCCCGACTTCAAGGTACTGGATGAGTCCAAAAACTTGAGAGTCAATTTCTGTTATTTTTCGTTTATTTTCTTGGAAGATGGAGATGTTTTGACGAAGCGCGATCGGGTTTACCGAATAAAGTGAACCCTTAACCAAGGATGGTTTAGAAGCTATGCCATCGCAAGGGAAATGAAAACGATGATAATCGACGGGACAGAGTCTTGCTAAAAGTAAAGAGCCTTTTTCGTAGCGTTTGGCAAGAATCGGGTTATTTAAAAGAGTGCTTAGGGTAAATTTTTTTCCTTTAACTAGAAAGCCGTCTGTTTCAGCAATATTTTGAAACGCAAGATACCTTGCATCAGCCGGTGCTGCAAAATCTTTTTGAGACGGGGCAATAGGCCTCGCTTCCTTTTTTAATTGACGGATGAAAAAATCGTTAAAAGAGCTAAAAGAATTAGGATCTTTGAGAAATTCTTCAGTATCGATTTCATACTTTTTTATGAAGGGGAGGACTTTTCTTTTAGAAAGCAAGCTGCTTTGAGAAACTCCATAGAGATAGGAGAAAAAAGGGACGTTGGAAATTAAATTTTTAATAAAATTTCCAATAAAGGTGCCTCCGTAAAGGAAGGATAAAAAATTTTCACCATAGATTTTTTCTTCCCTGACCATCCCGGCTTTCCGGTCAAAATAAAGAAGGGGTTTCATAAAACAAGGAACTCTTTAAATGTAATACCTAAATAGACTTCTTTCGAAACTCGTTTTTGTTGGAAAATGAGTCTTTTAAACAATCGAAAGAAACCTATAGTAAACAATCAATAACCTTATTGTCAAATAAGTTAAAAAAACTCTTTAGAAGCATAAAAACTTTAATTTTGATAAAATTTTTTTTCTAAATAAATAGAGCACCCTTTATGCATTTTTCTAATCAGCCCTACCGGCCGGGCGAAACAATAGCCGCCGTGGCCACGCCTCCCGGTGAAGGGGGAGTCGCCATGATCCGAATCTCTGGAGATGATGCCTTTGAAGTTGCGGCCAAAGTTTTTTCCGGCAACCTAAAAAGGTATCAATCCCATACCGCCCATTATGGTAAAATTTTGAATACGAATGGCGAAAAGGTGGATGACGTTCTGATTTTGCCTATGAAAAAACCTAAAACTTTTACAGGGGAAGATGTCGTTGAGATTTTTTGCCATGGGGGAAGCTTAATTACAAGGCGCGTTTTAGAGACTGTTTTAAAAGCAGGCGCAAGAGCTGCTATGGCAGGGGAGTTTACTTTCAAAGCTTTTATTAATGGAAAAATAGATTTAGCCCAAGCTGAAGCCATTCAAGATCTCATTTGCGCAAAAAATGAAAGGGCATTAGAGGCTGCTGAATCACAGCTTGAGGGCAAACTATCGAAACAAATTCTTAAGTTCCAAAACGAGCTTATTGGCTATGCCGCCATATTAGAAGCATGGGTTGATTTCCCAGAAGAGGGTTTAGAATTTGCTCCCATCGAAGAAGTTATTGCTGCCATAACTTCCATTCATCAAGAGATAGAAAAGCTCATCTTCTCTTTTCATGAGGGAAGAATTATCCATGACGGGTTAGCGCTATGTCTTGTCGGAAGCCCGAATGTTGGAAAGTCTTCTTTAATGAATGCGCTTTTAGATAAGGATCGCGCCATTATTTCAGATATCCCCGGAACTACAAGAGATGTCATTGAAGATCATTTACGGTTAAATGGTATTAACTTAAGAGTGATAGACACAGCCGGTATAAGGGAAGCTAAAGAAGCCATTGAAGCAGAAGGGATCAAAAGGACTCACGACATTATAAATAAAGCCGATTTAATCCTTTTGGTTCTCGATGCCACATTAGGGACGGATGGAGTTGATAAAAAGTTGTTTGAGCTGCTCGATAAAAAAAGAACGATTGTCGTTTGGAATAAAACCGATTTGCCTCATGAAACCTTGCCTCAAGTAGACATCCCTCATGTTGTCTTTATTTCCGCTAAAAATAAAGAAGGGCTTGAAAAGCTTCACCAAGCGATCGATGAGGTTATTTGGCAAGGGTCGATCCCTTCCAAAGAAGAAATTTTAGTTACTAATGTCCGGCATAAGGAAGCTCTTTCAAACGCCGCTCATTCCCTTAAGGCACTCATCGAAGGGTTAAACCAAGGGACTTCTCCTGAATTTTTAATGATTGAAATGAGATCGGCTTTAAATGAGCTTGGAAAAATCATCGGTTTTGATGCCGGTGAAGATATTCTAACCGCCATTTTTTCAAAATTCTGTATCGGAAAATAAGCGGAAAAAATGAAAAGAGAAGAAAAAGCAAAAAAAATCCTTAAGATTTTAAATGAGCTATTTCCAAAGCCTGAAATCCCGCTGACCCATAGAGATCCTTATACCTTTCTAATAGCTGTTATCCTTTCGCAGCAATGCACCGATGCCAGGGTCAATCAGATCACACCCCTTCTTTTTGAAAAAGCCAAAACCCCAAAGGAAATGGTTAAGCTTGGTGAAAAAAAGATAGAAGACCTAATTAGACCGGTCGGCCTTGCTAAAACAAAAGCTAGAAATATTTATGAGCTCTCAAAAATATTAGTTTCTTCTTATGATTCCGAAGTGCCTAAAAGTTTTGATGAGCTCTTGGCTCTTCCGGGAGTTGGCCGAAAGACAGCTTCTGTTTTAGTCTCTCAAGCATTTGGAGAAGATGCTTTCGCTGTAGACACCCACATCCATAGGCTTGCTAAAAGATGGGGATTAACTAGAGGAAAGAATAGGGAAGAAACAGAAAATGATTTGAAAGCCGCTTTTCCAAAAAAAACATGGAGCCAAGTCCATTTGCAAATGATTTATTTTGGAAGATCCTATTGCCCTGCAAGAAATCACAATCCGGCAGATTGTCCGATATGCAGCTGGGCTATGGAAAAATAAAGATTTTCTTTTCCTTAAACCCGACCGTTCATTATTTTGAAATAAATGAAAAGGGGAACATTTATGGGAAAGTTTTTCATCCAACTAAGCTTTATTTTTCTTTTATCGCAATCTCTTGTTTTTTCTGACTATCAAGCCAAAGACTATGCCTATCTGATTGGCAATATTCAAGGCCTTGATGATGAGCTTTTAAAAATGCATTTTAAGCTCTATCAGGGCTATGTTTTAAATTCAAATAACCTCCTAAAAAAACTCCAGGCTTTGAATGAAAGCGGTCAAAATAAGACCCCTGAGTTTGCAGGTTTAAAAAGAATGCTCGGCTGGGAATTTGATGGGATGCTTTTGCATGAATATTATTTTGATAATCTTGGAAAATCCGAAAATCCTAAGGATTCACCCCTTTTAAAAAAGATAGAATCTGATTTTGGCAGCTTTGATAATTGGAAAAAAGATTTTGTAGCAACGGGCGCCATGCGGGGTATTGGCTGGGTTGTGGCCTACATTGATCCAAAAGAAGGTCGTTTGATTAACCAATGGATTAATGAACATGATGTAGGCCATCTTGCTGGCGGAAAGCCTTTACTTGTCATGGATGTTTTTGAACATGCCTATATCACCCAATTTGGACTTGACCGCGCCAAATATATTGAGGTGTTTTTTGATAACATCAATTGGAAAAAAGTCAATGAGCGCCTAACAACAGCTAAAAGTTAAAACCCTGCAAAAAAAAGGTTTCTGAAAATGAAATCTTTTTTTCTAACTTTAGATATTTTTTAATGACAATGTAATTAGTTTTGCAAGTTCGACCTCTTCTCCGCCTTGAAGAAGAGCTTTTTGAATGGCCTTTTGAGCATGCGCTTCTTTGTAACCTAAGTTTAGCAAGGCAGAAAGGGCATCATAGGCTAGATCTTCTTTAGAATTTTTAGCCCCTATTTTTAAAGTGTATTGGTCTGCTAATCGATTGGTCCCAACAGGAAGCTTATCTTTAACCTCCAAAATCAATCGCTCCGCGGTTTTTTTGCCGATGCCAGGAACTTTGGAGAGAACTTTATCATCTTCACGTCTAATAGCCGCAATCAAATCCTCGTAGGATAGATGCCCAATTAAGCTAAGAGCTGTCTTGGGTCCAATTCCGCTCACGTTCAACAAGACTTCAAAAAGATCCCGCCCTTCCTGATTTATAAAGCCATATAGGGCATGAGATTGTTCTCGTACGACAAAAGAGATAAATAAAAAAACTTCTTCGCCGGTGGCGCCAAGCTCCCCAAATAGGTTTGTCGGGATAAAAATTTTATAGCCGATTCCGTTCGCTTCTAAAACAGCGAAAATCGGGGATGAAAAGATTAGTTTACCGCGAATATGGGCGTACATAAGGGACCTAAATGTTTAAAAATGTTGAGCTCTTAAGCCGGCGCATAAAGCTAAGCTTAAAGCGTCGGATGCGTCAAGGGGTTTTGGCATTTCACTAAGATTAAGAAAATGCATGACCATTTTTTGCACCTGTTCTTTACTTGCGCTACCATGGCCGACAATTCCTTTTTTAGCTTCTGTCGGTGAATATTCAAATAAGGGAATATTAAGCTTTCTTGCGGCCACCATGATGGCGCCTCTTGCCATGCCAAGTTTAAGGGCGCTTCCGCAATTTTTACTGACAAACTGAGTTTCAATGGCCATTGCATCAGGCTTAAAACGTTCGATAATAGAACTCACGCTATCGAAAAGAATTAAATACCTGTCCGGCAGGGGAAGAGCAGGAGGCGGCCTTACGCAGCCGTAATCTAAAGCTGAATAACTATTATTTTCAAAAGAGACGAGGCCATAGCCTGTGACTCTAGTACCAGGATCAATCCCTAAATAAATTTTTCCTTTTTTGGATTCCATTAGTCGAACAAATTATTTCTTGGTCGATTTGTATGCTGATTTAAGTCAAATAAATTTTGATATACCGTTCCAGATTTAGGAGGGTTAGCCTTTGGCTCTTCCAAGAGCTTTATTTCTTCGGTTTCTTTTAATTCTTTATTTTCGGTTTCTTCTTCAAAAGGCTTCTCATCTTCCAAAGAAGGGAGCTCATCGCTTAAACCTTCCTCTTTAGGGGACTCTTCTTTTATTTCAGTATTTAATGAGACGCCAAGACCCTTCAGAAGGTTTTGCAATTGATCAAGCTTAGTCTTTTGTTCTTTAAGGCGAGCATTTTCTTCCTGAGCCCATTTTAGCTCTTTCATTGATTTTGCGTAAAGTTCCTGAAACTCGGTTATTTTTTTTTCTTTCAAAAGCTGATCTTCTAAAAGTTTTTGCTTTATGCTTTCTTGTTCTTTTGATTCGGCTTCTCTTGAAATTAATGCCTCTTGAAGTTTTGCATCACGCTCTTTTCCCTCATTTTGTAAGTCTTGAAGGGTTTTACGGAGCTCTTCATGCTTTTCTGAAAGAAGAGTGATTTCTTTTACCTTCTTCGCAAGATGCTGCTGCGCAATCACAGCTTTTTGATCGCTTTCATCGGATTTCTTTTTTAGGGCGATAATCTCTTCTTGGTGCGCTTTTTTCTCATCGAGTATTTTTGCTTTCTCTTCCTTTAAAGCTTCAAGAATATCGATCTGATTTTCGAGTTCATTGCTTTTTCTTTCATTCGTTTGAGACTCTTTTAAAAGCTTATCCTCTAATTCAAGAATGTAACTTTCTTTCTTATTTAGCTCTAGGGAGAGATTTTTTAGATTTTCTTCAACAAGACGACCCTTTTCTATCTCTTCGTTTTTTTGGCCGATTTCAAGATCGCGCTCTAGTATGCTTTTCTCAAGTTTTTCTATAAGCGCGATTTTATCCCTCAAATTTTCTAATGCTTCTTTCAAGTCAATTTCAAGTTTAGCATACTCATCAAGGGATTCTTGCTTTTCTAAAATTTCTTTTTGTTTTTTATTTAGCTCTTCATCAAGTTCTGCGACCTTGCTATGATACTGTCCTTCTCTTGCTGCAAGAGAAGCTTTGAGATCCTGAATGCTTTTTTTAAGTTTTTCCTCTTTCTCTTTAAGCTCAAGCTTTTCTTTCTCTCTAGCTTCTTTTTCCTGAAGAAGATCGTTTAGGGAGGCTTCTTGCTCGGCAAGCTTGTTATTGGAGTGAATAAGCTCTTCTTTGCAAGACTCTAACTCTCTTTTTAAAATAGCTTTTTCAGATTCAAGAGCTTGATAGGATTGGGAAATTTTCTCTAAGGCTTCTTGATGGGACCTCCCTTCCCTTTCTTTTTCTTCAAGTATCAACTGATGGGATTTTAAGGTCTTAAGGGATTCTTTGAGCTCGTTTTCTAGGGAATGGATGCAAAGTTTAGCGTCATTTGCTTCTAAAGTCATGCTTTCTAAAGCAGAATTTTTAGAATGATGGGCGCTTTCTTCTTTTTGATATTTTTCCTCTAGCTGCTTATAGGAAGCCTTTAGTTTTTCATATTCGTTTTTTTGCAGGAGGTGGTTATTTTTCTCTTTTTCATAAAGCTCCTCAAGGTTTTGTAGAGCGTTATCCAAAGTATCAATCAACGTTTGCTTTTTTAAATCAGCTTTTTCTAAAGACGAGATTTTAAAATTAGCCTCTTCAAGCTCTTCCTCAATATGGGAATGATTTTGATGCGACTCAACGAGGCTTTTTATTTCAGGTTCAAGTTCATTTATACGGGTGTTTAGACTTACGATTTTATTTTTTGCCTCGACAAGTTCAGACTCCAAATTCTTTTGATAAATTTTAGCGTCAGCTGCCTCTTTTTCCAAGATCACTTTTTGCTCTTGAAAAACATGAAGTTCATTTAAGAGATTTTCTGTTAAAGATTCCTTCTCTTTTAAGCTATTTTCAAGCTCCGAAATGACTTCAATCCGACTTTCAAGTTCATTTTGAATGCTGTTATTTTCTTTGAGAGCAAGAGAAAGAGATTCTTTTTCTTTATCATTTACTAGCTTTAAAACTTCGATTTCGTGAAGAGCATCGAAAAGCCGTTGCTTTAGTTCGCTAAACTGCTGAAGAAGTGTTTCCATCTCTTTTTGAACTTCTTCTTTGCCTTTGATAGCGCTCTCTTTTTCTTCGAGAAGGATTTTGAGAGCTTCAATTTCTTTATTTTTTTCGTTTAGCAAAGCGTCTTTCTTTTCAAAGTGGGAAGATAGATTTTCATACTTTTCTGCATGTTGGTTTTTAAATTGCTCATTTTTTTGAAATTGTTCTTCAAGCTTTTGATTTTCTGATTTTAAATGGTCTAATTCTTTTAAGAAGGCCTCAATTTTATTATCTTTTTCTTGGATGAGAAGCTTATCTTTTAAGAGCTCTTCTTTTAATAATTTGATTTCGCTTTGGATTTCTTGCTTTTCACAACTTAGTTCGAGGACATGAGATTTCGTATGGTCTAGACCCTTCTCAAGCAGGCTCATCTCATCTTTAGACTGCTCAAGAAGCATTTGCATGTTTTGCAACTCTTGCTCATACTGCTTTTTTTCAAGCTCTGACTCTTCTGCTTTTTCTCTTAAGAATTGAATCGCCCTTTCTAATTGATCGCTATGGCGTTTGTGCTCTTCTTCCCGTTCAATAAGAGTTTTAAGATTTAGCTCGGTTACACGGGATGACTCTTCTTTTTTCTGGAGGGAAGTTTCAAGGTCTTTGATGATGATTTGCGCTTTTTCGTAATTGGATTGGTACTCTTTAAAGTTGGAGAGTTGTTTTTCCCTGAAAGATAAAAGTTCAATGTATTTTTCAAGCCTTTGTTTATTTTTTATCGATTGATTTTTCTCTTCTTTGAGCTCGGTTTTTGTTTTGCTAAGCTCATGTTGCAAGCTGGAAAGATAGCTCAATTGAGACTCTTTTTCTTGATATTCCTGCTTTAAAGTTTCGTTTTCTTTTTCTAAAAAAGAAGCCTTTAAAAGAATTTCTTCAAGTCTTTTTCTTGTTTCTTCATTTTCTCTTTTAGAGCTTTCAATGAGATTGCGTAAGATTTCTTGTTGCCCTTTGTAGGTGTGTATTTCAGCATCCGTCTCAATGAGTTTTTTTTCAGCAGCTTCATACTTTTTTCTTGCTTCTACATAAAGTTCTTTGAGGTGCAGTGCTTCTCCAGGAGTTTGGGACATGGATTCTTTCTCTTTAATCATTTTCATTTCATGTTGAAGGAGGGCAAGATCGCGTTGTCTTAGCAAGAGATCTTTTTCAAGATCGCTAACACTCTCTTGTCCGCTATCCCCTGAGGATAAAGTTTTTTTTTGAGCTTCTTCTTGGTTCAAAGCGTAATCTCCTTTGCCAATCCCACAAATTTTATGGATACTATTTTGGATGAATCGTCAGGATGAGAATTTTATTTTTTTCATACAAGCTTTATGTTCTTTAAATAATATTACTTTCAATCCCTTTTCAGCTAAAGAAAAAGAATTTTATCTAGAATTAAAACCCAATTTGTGACCTATAATAGTTCAGTACTTGGGTTTAAATAAGCTCAATCGTAGAAGCTATTATTCTATAGCAATTTTTAATTTTTATTTTTGGCGAATTTAATGATGCACATCGACTTAAAGGCTGAACAGTTTGAGAAAATTATCATTCGCATGCCTAATTGGATAGGCGATCTCATTATGGCCACCCCGCTCATAAAAGATCTTCGCCATTTTTTTAAAAATGCTGAGATTACGGCCATGTGCCAATCAAACGTAGCTCCCTTATTAGAGAAAGACCCGAATATCAATGAGATCCTTAGTTTTAAAAAAATAAACGGGTGGATTCAAGGGCCGCGAAATGACATCATTGATCCTTTGAAATTCGGAGGCTTTGACTTAGGGATACTTACCACCAATTCCTTTTCTTCTGCATGGTGGTTTTATAGAGGAAATGTAAAAAATCGCATCGGTTTTAAAGGGAGATTTAGATCTTGGCTATTGACAGTCCCTCTTAATTTCCCTGAAAATAAGGAAGCCCAACATCAGATTTTAACTTATAAAAAACTTTTAGAACCCCTTGGCATTCCGGTCTCTCAAACTAAGCCTTACCTTTATTTGGACGAATCTGAAATTCTTAGAGCTAAAGCCCTATTGGATCGTTTTAAGGTTATTCCAAAAAAAGATATTCTTGTAGGTATAAACCCGGGTGCCGCTTATGGAACGGCAAAGTGCTGGCTGCCTGAGAGGTTCCAGGAAGTGACAAGAAAGCTTTTAACCCATCCTGATTTAAAAATTGTTTATTTCGGCGATATGGCTAATCAAGAACTTGTCCAAAAGATTGTAGACCCTCTTGATGAAGAAAGAGTCATAAATCTGGCAGGTAAAACTTCTTTAAGAGAATTTATAGCGCTTATATCCCTTATGGACGTATTTTTAACAAACGATAGCGGACCTATGCATATCGCCTCTGCCTTGGAATTGCCTGTCCTTGCCCTTTTTGGATCGACAAGTACGATAAAAACAGGGCCTTACGGTAATTTTAAGGTAATCCAAAAGAAGGTTTCATGTTCACCTTGTTATAAGAGGGTTTGTCCTATAGACTTCCGTTGTATGACCCAAATTTCCTCAGATGAGGTTTATAAAAGTTTGTTAGAAATGATCCGGAATTCAAATCAAGCTCTTAAAGTGATATGATTGCGTCAGACTGTCTGCAAAAATTAAAAAGTATCGGGGAGGAAAAACTCTTAATCGATTTTGAATCTCTTAATGATGCGGACAAAAAAACGCTTTTAAAAGATATTGAAAACCTTGATCTTGACGTTCTTAAAGAGCAAAAAAGAATTTTACGCACGAGAAATGACGCTCAGGCACAAATAAATTTTAAACCTATTAAAAACCCCTATCAGAGTCCAAATCAATCCTTTGAAGATAAAGGGAAAGAGCTAATATCAAAAGGGCTAGTCGGCTGTCTTGTTGTAGCTGGGGGTCAAGGAACAAGACTTAAGTTTGATCATCCTAAAGGCTTATTTCCCGTAACTCCTGTCTTAAAAAAAAGCCTCTTTCAGCTTCTTTCTGAAAAAGTTCTTAAAGCTTCTGATCAAGCGAAAGAAAAATTGCCTTTGGCTATTATGACCTCATCTATCAATGAAGAAGAGACAAAGCAGTTTTTTAAAGAAAACCGTTTTTTCGGAATGGAAGAAAAAGACCTTGATTTCTTTACTCAGCCCAATCTTCCTGTCCTTGATAATCAAGGTTCGTTATTTCTTGAGAGCAAATGTAAAATTGCTAAAGCTCCGGATGGAAATGGATCTTCCCTTCAGGCTTTATATAAAAGCTGCGTGTTCTCAAAATGGAAACAACGAGGAATACGTTATTTGCTATTTATATTGATTGATAACCCGCTGGCAGACCCATTTGATAAAGAACTTGTTGGAATGGCGGCGGAGTTAAAGAGCGATGTCACCATCAAATGCGTCCAAAGGATCGACCCGGACGAAAAAGTCGGGGTCTTTATTCAAGATCAAGATAAAACAAAAGTAGTAGAGTATAGCGAGTTTCCAAAAAACCTCTATGAAGCCAAAGTAAATGGGGCTTTCCTTTTCCCCTATGCCAATATCAGTTACTTTTGTTTTGACCTGAACTTTATTGAATCTCTTGCCAATATTACTCTTCCGATGCATTTAGCCTTTAAATCAGTTCCCATTTATTCGAGAGAAAAAGAGGCTATCGTAATCAGTAAAGAACCTTTTGCTTGGAAGTTTGAAAAGTTTATTTTTGATGTTTTACCTTATGCAAAGGTTGATCTTCTTCTCGAGGAGAGGAAATTTTGCTACAGTCCTTTAAAAAATAAGGAAGGGAATGCAAGTCTTAAAACTGTTCAAGAAGATTTAATGGCTCTTGATAAAATAAAAATAGAATCAGTCACAGAGACAAAAGCTCCTGATATTCAACCGTTTGAAGTAGATCCTGCCTTTTATTACCCGACTTCTGAATTAAAAAAGAAATGGCACAAAAGATCCATACCCTTAAAAGCTTATATCTCCGCAAGGGATTAAAAGGATAAAAAAGTTTTAATCGCTTATAAGCAAACTTAGATTAGTATTGTAATAAAGTTAATAACAAGCGAGCTGCTTTCACTTTTTTGGAATTTATAATGTTATTAAAAACTGATAAAAAATTAAAAATTGGCTACCTAGGAACAGGTTCTTGGGGTTTTTGCTTAGCTTCTCTTTTAGCCTCGAAAGGGTATGAAGTCATTTCCTGGTCAAGCCGTGAAGATTGGGTAAAGCAGCTTCAGCTAACCCGAGAGCATGAACTTTTGCCCGGGCATCGCTCTCCGGGGGAGATGAGCTTTACAACAAATCTTAATGAAGTTTTAGACGGCGTCGATGTTCTTATTGAATCGGTATCATCAAACGGGGTAAGGAACGTTCTTGAAAAAGTTAAAGCTATTGGCATGCCTTCTTGTCCTTTAATTTTAACATCTAAAGGGATTGAGCAAAAAACCGGTTTAATCCTCCCGGAAGTTGCCATACAAGTCCTTGGGGAATCCTTTCGGGATCAGGTGGGTTTGCTATCCGGTCCAAGTTTTGCCCATGATGTGATCCGCGGGCTTCCGACTTCTGTTGTCGGAACCGCTTACACAAAATCGGTCATGCATTTTGTCTCCGAACTTTTTGGCACTCAAAATTTTCGAGTCTATCCAAATAGCGATATCAAAGGCGTGGCTTTCGGGGGAGCTTTAAAAAATGTGATTGCCATCGCTTGTGGAATTGCGGAAGGGCTAGCCCTTGGATTTAGCTGCCACGCAGCTTTAATGACAAGGGGCTTGCATGAGATTAGAAAATTGGCTACAGCATCAGGATGCCATCCAGAAACTTTATATGGCCTGTCCGGGATGGGAGATCTTTGTTTGACTTGCGGGTCTTTGATGAGCCGGAATTTCAGATTCGGCCATCTCTTAGCAGAAGGGTATACACCCGATCAAGCCAAGGAAAAAATTGGCATGGTTGTGGAAGGTGCTTATGCCACTATTTCTGCCTTTGAACTCAGTCAAAAAATGAAGATCACCATGCCGATAACAGAAGCTGTTTATCACATCTTACAAGGAAAGCTTCAGATTAAAAAAGTGGTGATGGAGCTTATGCAAAGAACGATAAAAGAAGAACATTTATAAGAGAATAACCTTATGAAAGTCGTTTCATCCTCTGAGATGGCCCGCTTGGAAAAGAGCGCCTATGGTCTTGGCTATAAAGATGAAGATTTTATGTCGAATGCTGGCATGAAAGTTTCTCAGCATGCCATTGATTGGGTTAATGAAAAAAAATTAGAAAAAAAATGCCTTCTTCTGATCGGTAAAGGAAATAATGGAGGGGATGCGGCCGTTGCGGCAAGCGTTCTTTTAGAAAAAGGTTTTCAAATAGTAGCGCTTCTTGCGTCGCCCTTAGAAAGCGCAAGCCCGCTTTGTCAAAAAAAGGTGAAGAACCTAATGAATAAAGGGGTTAAAGTTAGGCACTATGACCCTGAAGAAGACTTCCCGATACCGGCAGGCGGTTTTATTATCGATGGTCTTTTTGGAACGGGTCTAAAAGAAGCTCCAAAAGAGCCTTATGCCTCTCTTATTGAAAAAGCGAATGCTTCAAGGCTCCCTATTCTGTCGGTAGATATTCCATCCGGGGTTAATGGAGATACAGGCGTTGTAAAAGGAGCTGCTATAAAGGCTAAAAAAACTGTTTTTTTAGGTCTTCCCAAAATCGGTTTTTTCATCAATCAGGGCTTTGAACATATAGGTGAGTTATCTTACGCAGACTTTGGCTTGCCGAATTCTTTAATCGAAGAAGTAAAAAGCCCTTACATTTATATCACAAAAGAAGATGTGTTTAATAACCTCCCCAAAATTAAAAGAACGCGCCATAAGTATGAAGCGGGTGCCGTTTCGATTGTAGCCGGCTCTAAAGAAATGCCGGGGTCTTCTTTATTAGTCGCTTCCTCCGCTTTAAGATCCGGAGCCGGTATGGTGCATTTATTCCATCCCGCGGGGATTGAAAATTTATTAGCGGCAAGCTTATATGAAATTATCAAAGTCCCTTTCAATGTTAAGGAAGGCAAGACCTTAGCCTTAGAGCTAAATAAAGCCTCTTGCATAGCCATAGGCCCGGGACTTGGCCAATCAGATGAGGTCGTGGAATTTTTTAAGGATTTAATCTCAAAAGTAGATAAACCCCTAGTCCTTGATGCCGACGCTTTGAACATAGTAGCTAAAAATGCTTTTCCCCTACCTAAAGGTAGTGTATTGACACCCCACCTTGGAGAGATGAGAAGGCTTTTAGAAACCTTGGAAAAAGAACCTGTGGATGAAAAATTTCTTGAAAAGTGTCAGCTTTATGCCAAAGAGAAAGGGGTTCTTCTTATTCTTAAAGGAGCTCCGACTTTCATATTCATAAAAGACAAGATTTATATAAGCGCTTTTGGCGATCCCGGAATGGCGACTGCCGGCAGCGGAGATGTTTTAACAGGGCTTATAGCAAGCTTTATCGCTCAAGGGTTAGAAATTGAGAAAGCGGCCTATATAGCTCCTGCTTTTCACGGCATGGCAGGTGAAAAAGCGGCAAAGGCTTTAACTTCGTATTGTGTAATAGCAAGCGATATCTATAGTCACTATAGCGACGTCTTTAAAGAAGCTCTCTAAGGGTTGTTTGCTTCACGAATCTTGTCTGCAAGAAACTTTTGATAAACCGATTCTTTAGAGGAAATAATAGTGCTCTTATCAGAAGTTGCCCAAGCCTCTTTTAATTCATGAAAAGTCTTAATTTTAGAGCCCCCTGCATCGAAACCTAAAACTTTAACAGACCCTGCCATATGGATCTTGTCGCGGCCCTCAAAAGTCATACCTTTATAATTAGTTAGTTTGATACCGAGAGGTGACTCCGTGTCGCAGTAAGAAAAAATATTTTGAGAGAACTCCATTTTATTTTTATGCAAAGACCCTTTAACTGAGGTGGGTTTTCCCTCTTGACCGCTTCCTAAAATAAAAACAGACCCGCCTTTAGGACTTTCAGAAGGGAGCCAAATAGCTAAGGATTCTTTTAAATGGATTTCGAAATTTCCTTTTGCGTCGCAAATAAACGAAGTAATTTTTGTTCCCTCATCAAAGCGCTTGAAAAGAGATTTCCAAAGAAAAGCCATATCTTCTTGACCGGTATGCTGCTCGATTGCTTGATAGAGATCCACAAGAGGTTTATGCTCTTCAACAGTTGGGGCTGCAGCTTCAGAAAGACCTTGAGCTTCCAATTCTTTTTTGAGCTCTTTCAGCTTTTTTTCTTCAGTTCCGCAGGCATTGGTTAAACAGGCATCGCTTTGAATCTTTTGAAGCGCTTCCTCTATTTCTTCTTTTAAAGACGCGATGACTTGTTTGTTGGCTGTTTCTTGCTCCTGTAAGGAGATTTTTTCTTTGTTCAACTCTTCGTATTTAGTCTCTAGCTCTCTAATAGAAGCAAGCAAGGGATGATCGCTTTTGTCATTATTGGATTCAAGGTCTGCAATTACCTGATCGAGCTTATCAAAAGCAAAAGTTTCATCTAAAGATAGAATTTTTTTCTTTGCTTCTTCTTTGGCTTTACTTGAAATGAATCCTTTAACAGAAGCAAAAAAGCCGGAGGTGGCTTGTTTATAATCTTTAGCACTTCTTAAAAGCTCATCTTTGGCCGCTATTTTTTCAGCTATGGAGTCTTGATTTTCTAAAATCTTAGTTTCATTTGATAATTTCTTTAGAGCCAAAGCTTCGTTTGAAGTATTAAACGCATCCCGTCTATTTAAAAAGTTCTTAGAAAGATTTACAATATTTTCAACTGATTCGTTTTTAATTTTGTAAGCATCGGTAATTTTTTTGATGGCATTTTCAAAAGCTTCTTTTCTTGATTTAGAAAATAGAAATACGATTTTCTTCCAGAATGAGCAGAAAAAAATGCGAATTTTTGAAAGGGTTGCTAAAAAGAGTCCTTTAGACGAGTTTTGAAATAGATTAGAGGGGATTTCTACATCTTTAGTGGGGTTTTCAATAACTGTGTTAATTAAACGTTCCATTTCAGGAAAGTTATAATAGTTACCAGTTTGGAAGCATTCAGATAGTTGTGTAGAATTCATGAGAAACTCTTTTATTAAAAATTACGAAATTTTAATCCAAATAGTTTTTTATTTCCACTAGGATCTATAATATCGAATTATTCTAAATATTGTTCTTTAATATTCTGTTAAGATTTAGAAAAAAACATTTAAATTTAGTTGCTTTTTTTATCCTAGATAGTATTTTTCTCTCCAATTACTAGGTTTATTAACTGTTTGGCTAAAAAATTTCTTTTATATTTCTCTAAAAAAGAGTCATTTTCGAGTAATGGTTTTTCCTTTTTGTCCTCAAGAATGTTGAGTAAAAAACTATAGATGTTGGCGGCATTTCCTAAAGAAAGTCCGGCTTTTGCTTCCAATATAAGCTTTTGTGACGCTTCGATTTTTTCGCAACCTATGGATAAAATGGGCGTTTTTGAAAATAAATACTCGAAAATTTTCCCTGTAAGCACTCCATCAATATTCGGGTCATTCCAGGGGAGAAAAAGAAGGTAGTCCGCATCCCGTTGCATTCGAAGAGCCTCAGGACGGCTTAAAAATCCCGGCATTTTCACCCAGTCCCCAACTTTATACTGTTCAATTAAAGAGCTTAGGTTTGCTTGATAAGGTCCTGGGAATAAGACTTCCAGTTTATTAAGTAAAGGTCGACTCGAAGGAGAGGAGGCGATCTTTTCAATAGCTGCAAAAAGGGGACTTGGGTCTCTTTTTCCAAGGTAAATCGTCCCCGTATGGACAATTCTAAGTTTCCCATCCTGTGGAAAAATGGGGCGTTTATCCAGGGTTTTTAAATCCTCCGGGTCAAATCCATTTTCAATGACATGAACCTTGTTAAGTCCATGTAATTTTTCAAGAACGCTTGCAAAAGGAGAGGAGACCGTCGTTATGAAATCCGCATTTTTCATGAGCTTTTTCTCAAAATAGGGCTCAAGTAAATTAAAGGGAAATATTCCGGGGTAAATAAAGCTATTACTCCAAGTGTCTCTAAAATCTGCAATCCAAGCTCTAGCAAGTTTCTTCTTTTTGAGCTTGTCTGCTAAAAAGTGAACCGTATAAGGGCCCGATGTGCTGACCACAAGATCCCAAGGTTCTTCTTTAGATAGTTCATCCCAGGCTCTTTTTTTCCAGAAATCCAAAAAATCTGGCATGCGGCACGAGTTAAAAATCCCTTTTGAGTGACGAAGGGTGTTAAAAAAAGCAACAGCCTTTCTTTTTAAATAATTTTTTATTGAAAAGAAGCGGGTTGAATCTTTAATTTGCGGCGGCTCCCCTTGATATGAATGTTTTAATCGCCTAAGCCAGGAAGGAAGATCGACTTCAATCACACTGTATCCGGGATTTTCAAAATCCAAGTCCGTGCTGCTTATCTGTTTACCAGGCGTTAAAACCGTTACTTGATGGCCAAGAAGCGTCCAATATTTTGCCCATGAATAAGGCCGGAGTGATGCAATTGAATTTTGAGGGGGAAAAAAAGCGGTCAAAATTAAGATTCTCAAAGTAAATCTCTCCAATAAAATTAAAACGAGTATAGGAAAGAGAGCTATTTTTTTAGCACGGAAAAACTTCCTAGCCTTTGAAATAGCGAAAAGTTAATATACACCGAAAATTGCTTTACTTATCAAAATGAAAAAAGTTTCTGTTATTATTGTCACCCATGATAGCGAAGCCTTCCTTACTAAGGCCGTCACTTGTTTAAATAATCAGACGACCAAACCCTATGAAGTGCTAATTGTGGATACCGGGTCAAAGGATAAAAGTTACCTTGAAGCCTTTCTCCGATTTAAGGGGTTCCAGATTCATAATGCCGGTGAAGAAGTGGGATTTTGCAAGGGTAACAATCACGGACTAAAATTTGTCGATCCTCTTTCTGATTATGTACTATTATTAAATCCCGATGCGTATTTAACGCCTGGCTTTATCGAAAAAGCTATTGATTTTATGGAGAAGCCTCTTAATCAATCGGTTGGAATATTGACCGGTAAACTGCTTGGCTTTGACAATACAAAAGAGGAACCTACGGGTAAATATGACTCGACAGGCATATTTAGAACTTTCTGGGGGTATTGGTATGATAGAGGGCAAGGGGAAACTGAAAACAAAGACTTCGAGACTAAAGAGTATGTAAAAGCCATTTGCGGGGCGCTTATGTTTATAAGAAAAACGGCTCTAAAAGAAGTACTTATTAAAAATGAGTATATTTTTGATGAAAGTTTTTTTATGTACAAAGAAGATATTGAGTTATCCATGCGCATGCAAAAAAAAGGCTGGAAGCTTGCTTATGAGCCGGAAATTGCGGCTTATCATTGCAGAGGATGGGATCCTAATAGAAAAAAAATGGCTCGAAAATACAGATTGATGTCTGCAAGAAATGAGCTCATCATTCACAAAAGAATGGGATCGCTTTTAGGCATGTGCTACTCCTCTTTAAAATATGCAGCGGTGTTGATCTTTAATGTCTAGCAAGACCCTCATCGTATTTAATAAAAAAAGCACCCTTTTTTTTATCTGGCTTGTTTTGCCGCTTTTATTTATCCCCAAAATCAATTTGATTTCTATGGGTGAGAGTGAAACTGCGGGCATTCGCCTTGATGATGTGATTTTGCTTGGCTTTGCTTTTATTTATTTATTTGGCAGCTTTGCACTTTCTCGAGAACCTTTAAAAATCGAATGTTTCTTGGCAGCGATTATTTTCTTTTCCATTGTCTCCTTTTTTTTGAATAGAAGTTTTGTTTTTTTAGGAATTATTGATGTCCAAGCAAGCTTATTTTATGCTGTCCGGCCACTGGAATACTTCCTCTTTTTCTATATTGGCTATCAATGCTACGACTATTTTTCTTTAAGCTCGATCATGCAAAAGCTGTTCGTTTGGAATGCAAGCCTTATGCTTTTGCAAAAAGCCGGAATCATAGGAGCTTTTACAAATTATGGCTATCTCTCTAATGTTCAAGATAGAGTAACAGGGCTTTGTTCCTTTCCTTCAGAAACAGGCGCTTTTCTAAACTTACTTTTTTGCTATCTTCTTTTTGCAACTAAACCGCCTAAAAAATTAATTCAATTTTTTGGAAGGCAGTTGGGGAGATTTTTTTATGATACGTACTTTTATTGGCTTTGTCTTTTTACAGCTTATCTTGTCATCTTAACAGGCTCAAGAATAGCTCTTTGCTCCCATTTTCTTGTCTTTTTCATTAAAGTGATAAAGGATTTGACCAAAGGCTCGAAAGTGACTAAATTTTATGCCGCTTTCTTTTTGGTAATGGGAGCTTTTGTAGGCATTTTAGGAATTTTAGCAACCGAAAGTATCTACCATAGAAGCAGAGCCCTTTTTTCATGGCAAAATATAGAACTTGTTCGTCATGTATGGGATGAGATTGAGACGTTTTATAATCCCATGGGGAATGAAATTGTATCTTTAACTAGCGATTATGACACGAGTTGGTGGCTTCGGATTCATAAATGGTGCTATGCTTTTAAAATTTTTTATAAAAACCCTGAAGTTTATTTAATGGGAGTAGGTCCGGGGTTTGCGTTTGCAGGACTTGATGGAGGGTTTTTAAGAATTTTAGTTGAGCTTGGCGTGGTAGGTCTTATTCTTCATTTCCTTTTCTTTAGAGAGCTCTTTAAAATATCCCTTGCTATGAAAGCGATGATTCTTACCTTTTCGATTAACATGATTTTTTTTGATGCTTACTTAGCTTATAAAGTGATGGCGCTTCTATTTTTTGCAGCAGGATATGACTATCATGTAAAAAAAAATTTAGCGGGTTATAAAATGAGCTGATAAAGCTTTTCCGCCTTTGCTTCTCTTGAAAATTGATTAATAAAGGAGGTATTTTTCGTTAAGGACACTCCTTTTATAAGTTCAATGATGAGATTTTTAATTAAGGGGACCGAGTTTTCAGCTATAAAACCTGAGTTTGCTTTTTCAATTATTTTGGCGGCTGTAGAATCTCTTTTGATGCCTATAGCAAGAATGGGCGATGGAAAATAAAGGTATTCAAAAAGCTTACCTGTCAGTATTCCTTTCGAGTCCGGAGATTCTAAAAATAAAAAACAATCGGCTGATTTTTGAATGCTTAAAGCCTCGTCTTTTCCGACAATACCACGGTAGCGGACTAATGATTCAAGCTCCATTTTTTCAATAGTTTCTAAAAGAGGTCCTGTATAAGACCCATAAAATAGAAGCTCAAAATTTTGCGAGGTTAGGACCTTTTCTTTTTTTAATTCATAAAGAGCTTTAAAAAGCGGAAGGGGATTTCTTTTTTTCCAATAGAGAGAGCCTGTATACACAAGACGAAACTTTTTTTCTTTGTGTGAAAAATAATCCCCCTTAACTTTAGACATTTGCTCTTCATCAAAACCATTTTCTATAATATGAACCGGGATCGGATAAAATTTTTGTATAAGGGTTTGCTGCAAAGGGCTTGATACAGTCGTTATCATTTCAGCTTCTTTTAAAAGACGGCCTTCGATCTTTTTTTCAATCCATTTAAAGGGCCATAGTCCCTTGTATAGATCATTTTCAATCCAAAGGTCGCGATAGTCGGCAATCCAATAGCAGTTGAAGATTTTTTTAGCAAAATACCCAAGCATGTGAGCTGTCGGGGGTCCGTAGGAGCTAATGATTCTATCGAAATGATAGCCTTCTTTTTTTAAAGCTTTTAATTTTTGAACCCCTTTTAGAACCCATAAGTCTGTTCTGCCAGGTAGACGCTCATTCATATGGCTTCTATAAAAATCAATAAGACTCCTCTTTAACTGTTTTTTGAGCGGACCCCAAAACGAAGAAGAAGTTTTTTTTTGCAGCCTATCGATCCCAAGAGATGCTATCGGGTCAAAATAGGGAACTTCGATCACTTCAAATTGAGAGGAATCCATAGCAAAGGGGATACTGACTTGACCTTTTTTAGAAGTTGTCAAAACGGTAAGAGAGCAATTTTTGCGGCTTAAGTATTTTGCAAAACTTACCATTCTTGACGTAGCAATGCTGTCCAAGGGAGGAAAATAGCGGGTGATGAGAAGAATTTTCATTCTAATTTAGAAAATTGAATCAAGTTTTTCACAATAGTTTCGGAAGCTTTTCCATCCCCATATAAAGAACTTTCCCATTCAATAGAAGATTCATTTTTTGTAGTCAGGCATTCGAAAATAGCCTCTCTTGAAAGAGGGACTAAACGGTTATACCCTTTCTCTAAAAGCTCTACCCATTCTGTTTCTTCTCTCAAAGTTAAGCAAGGCACTTTAAGGAGATAGGCCTCTTTTTGAACTCCTCCTGAATCGGTTGCAATGACAAGCGCATTTTTTTGCAAAAACAGCATATCCAGATACCCAAGAGGGGGAAGAAGAGTTAGTAACCGAGAGGCTTTTTCGTATAAATTTTCATTTTTTAAAATTTTCTCGGTTCTTGGATGAAGAGGCCAAACAATCCGTCTTTCCTTGCTTGCCAAAAATAAACCCTCAAGAATTTCCCTGAATCGATCGCTTTGATCGGTATTTTCTTGTCTATGAAGAGTGGTTAGAACATAGTTTCTCGGGCTTAAATCCAATTCTTTAAGAAGATGAATTTTTTCTTCCGCTTGCTTTGCGTAGAAAAAAACAGAATCAGCCATCACATCTCCGCATTCTATAATTTTTTTTGGAGAGACCCCTTCCCTTAACAGGTTTTCTTTTCCTTTAGAAGTCGGGGTGAATAAAAGTGAAGAGAGATGATCTGTTAAAACGCGATTGACCTCCTCCGGCATTTTTTTATTAAAGGATCGAAGTCCGGCTTCTACATGAGCTATAGGGATATGTAACTTCACGGCGGCAAGAGAGGCTGCAAGCGTTGTATTGGTGTCGCCATAAACTAAAATCCAATCAGGTTTTGCCTTAAGAAAGATGGATTCAATGCTTTCTATCATTCTGCCTGTCATAGACCCCTGAGATAGGCCCCCAATCCCCAAAAAATGATCGGGTTTCGGAATTTTCATTTCTTCAAAGAAAACATCAGACATCTCTTTGTCATAATGCTGGCCTGTATGAATGATCGATTCTTTAATTTCAGGGGAACGGCTCTTTAAAGCACGGCTGACAGAAGCGGCTTTTATAAATTGAGGCCTTGCGCCGATAATAGTTGTCAGATTAATAGGCATCTAGTTTTTCGCCATTTCTTGAAGTTCTTGCTCATTCTCTGTAATTTCGTCTTCGGAAAGAAGAGAATTACCGAGCAGGTAGTACCTTTCATTAGTTTTTGGACAAGCGGCTCTTAAAGGAATCGGCGAATCATTTTCGACGGGAAGGTCTAATTTTTCACCATATTGACTCATCCATCCTATTGCTTTAGCGGGATTGCCGACGACAATTGAAAATGGCTTTACGCTTTTTGTCACAACTGAACCTGCGCCAATAAAGGCGTAGCGGCCTATTTCAATGCCGGCGAGAATGGTGGCGTTAGCGCCAATCGTAGCCCCTTTTCTGACGTAGGTGGCGATGTATTCTTTCTTTCGAACGATCTCGCTTCGTGGATTTTTGATGTTGGTAAAAACCATGCTAGGGCCTAAGAAAACATCATCTTCTAGAGTTACGCCTGTGTACACGCTTACATTATTTTGAATTTTTACTCGATTGCCGATTACAGTTCCTGGGCTGATCACGACGTTTTGACCCATGTTGCAATTTTCGCCAATGACAGTCTCTTCCATAACATGGCTAAAGTGCCAAATCTTTGTATTAGCGCCGATGTTAGCGGTTTTTTCAATCACAGCCGTTGGGTGAGCGTAATAGCTTGCAGGCTTACTTGCTTTATAATCATTTAAACTAACTTTTATACCATCTTTAGCTAAACTTTCTTGAGCTGCTTGTAAAACAGACAATACTCGAACCCCTTCTTTTCCGTCTGTTTTCGGGGTGATTCTATCTCTACAGCAATTTAAAAAGTGAAGGCATTCTTCCTTTAAGGGTTCTTCTTGCGGAAGCTTCACATATTCCGGCGGACATTGGTTCGCTTCCGGAAAAGTTCCACCACTCCATTTCACGTGGTTGCGGTAAAGAACGAGTTTTTCTTCCCATGGTTTCGTGTCATCAAAAACGGCCATGCCGTTTGAGCCGATTACAATTAATTTTTGCTCCTTGAAAGGGTGAAGCCAACTGACATAGATATGAGCTCTTAGGTCGTTATTAAATCGCATAGTGGTCATAGTGGTATCGGCTACCCCCTCGGAAATATAAGCGCCGCCTGTGCAAGTGATGTCTTCTGGAAGAACATGACCTGCTATTGAAAGAATGACTGAGATATCATGGGGGGCAAAATTCCATAGAGCATTTTCTTCGACACGAAAACTGCCAAGATTAAGCCTATTGGAGGCTATGTAATGCAACTTTCCAAGCTCTCCTCCTGCAATAATTTCTTTTAGTGTTTTTACAGCTGAATGATATTGAAGGATATGTCCAACCATTAGGATTTTGCCTTTCTTATCGGCAATCTTTATGAGCTCTTCACCTTCTTTTACATCTAAGCAAAGAGGTTTTTCGACATAAACGTCTTTACCGGATTCCAAAGCTTGCTTGGCGAGAGAAAAATGCAAAGGGGCCGGACTTGCTATGACAACCTGCTTGATGGCATCATTTGCTAAGACACTTGTGTAGTTGCTTGTCAAGTGAATATCCGGGTAAATCTTTTGGTAATGATCTAAAAGAGCTTCATTTGGGTCGCATAGGGTATGAAGCGCTCCTAATGAATAAAAGTTACGGGCTAAATTTTTTCCCCATCTTCCGGCGCCTAATAAAGCTACTGTCTTCACAACTGAATCCCTTGAATTTATTTTATTAACAACATTGTAATGCTTCGATTGGATAATGGGAAGCATGGGTTTTTATGATTTCAGCAATGAGCTCTTGCTCTTCTTTCTTTAACCATGGGTGCATAGGGAGGCTAAGGACTTGTTTTGAAGCTTTTTCAGCTTCGGGAAAATCACCAAGCTTATAGCCTAAATGTTCGAAAACGGGCTGTTCATGAAGACATTTCGGATAATAAACAGCTGAGGGGATCCCTTCTTTTTTTAGGGCATTAATGAGAAGTTCTCTTTCCTCTACCCGGATAGTATATTGAGCATAAACGTGGGTATTTGAATCCATCACTTCCGGAGTTTCAACAATTCCATTTAAGAGTTCGTTATAATACTCAGCGTGTTTTTGACGGGCTTCTATTTCTTGATTAAAATGAGGCAATTTTGCGAGCAAGATAGCCGCTTGCAAAGTATCTAAACGACCATTTAATCCAAGATAAGGATGATGATGGCGCATCTCGCCCCCGTGGGTTCTGATGGCTCTGCATTTAGAGGCGAGTTTGTCATCATCTGTAAAAAGGGCGCCTCCATCCCCATAACACCCTAGAGGTTTCGCAGGAAAAAAGCTTGTTGAGCCAACAAGCGTTTTTTTACAGCTATGAATACCATTTTGAGTCGACCCAAAGCTTTGGGCAGCATCTTCGATGACAAACAGGTTATGTTTCTTCGCAAGATCATTTAAAGCTTCATAGTCAGCCATTTGTCCGAATAGATTGACAGCTAAGATCCCTTTTGTTTTTTTTGTGATAGCTTTCTCGATTAAACTGACATTGATATTGTAATAATCAGGTTCAATATCAACAAAAACGGGCCTTGCATGAGTTAGGGAAATCACTTCAGAAGAAGCTATCCATGTAAAGGGAACGGTAATAATCTCATCATCTGGCTGAACATCCAGGGCAAGAAGAGCGATGAATAAACTGCAAGTTCCGGATGAGACAGCGATCGCATGCTTTGATCCTGTGTAGGCGGCAAGTTCTTTCTCGAGTTCAAAAACCTCCTCTCCCATGATGTAATGACCTTTATCTAGAACATTTTTTATTCTAAGGTCAATTTCATCTTTATAACGATTGTATTGCTGTTTGAGGTCTATGAATTCCATAAGTTTGGCTTTTTCCTTATTATTTAAGCTGTGAAAACAAGACGCTGTTTCGGTAAAAAATTTCTTGTATCAACAATTGGTACGGCATAAGACATAATTTCATCTTTGGAAAATGAGCTGTGAGCTGTTGCAAGAAGGAAGCAATCGTAATTTGAGGATAAAGGCTGGCTTATTCTTCCGGCTAAATCATTATACTCGCGGCTCAATCCGATTTCCGGCACAAGGGGGTCATGGTAGTCGCAAATGGCGCCTTTTTTCTCAAGCAAATGAATAAGTTCAAGACTTGGACTCTCTCTCATATCATCGATATCAGATTTATAAGAAAGCCCCAGTATTAGGATTCTAGAGCCTTTTAATGACTTACTGTAATAATTCAAGCAGTCTTGAACCTTTGAGACGACGTATTTCGGCATGGATCGATTAATTTCACCGGCAAGTTCAATAAATCTTGTGCTAATGCCATACTCTTTCGCTTTCCAGGTTAAATAAAAAGGGTCGATAGGGATGCAATGGCCTCCAAGACCGGGCCCCGGCCAAAAAGGCATAAAACCGAAAGGTTTTGTGCCGGCGGCTCTAATTACTTCAAAAACATCGATATTCATGGGGTCGCAAATAAGTTTAAGCTCATTAACGAGAGCGATATTAACGCTTCTAAAAATATTCTCAAAGAGTTTAGCAAGCTCGGCCACTCTTGTCGTTGAAACGGGAACTACATGTAAAACTGCTTTGGAATAAAGGGCGACTGCTAAACTTAAGCTTTCTTCATCGACTCCGCCAACAAGCTTAGGGATGGTTTTAGTGCCATACTTTTTATTTCCCGGGTCTTCCCTTTCAGGACTAAAGCATAAGTAAAGATCTTTTCCGATGCGTCTTTGGCTTTTAGCTTCTAAAAGAGGCAAAAGTACTTCCTCTGTAGTTCCCGGCCATGTTGTGCTTTCAAGTGAAACTAATGTGTTGGGAGCAAGGTACGGTGCGATCGCTTCGGCTGTTTGAATAATGTATTGCAGGTCGGGCTCTAAATGATGATCTAAAGGTGTCGGCACACAGATGATAACGGCATCGCACTTGGAAATTTCTTCATAAGAGCTTGTTGCCGATAGCAATTTTTTACTGAATACCTCTCTTGATCTACTTTCAGGGATATGTTTAAAGTAGCTTTCTCCTTTGGAGATAGCCTCCACTTTTTTTTGATCGATATCAAATCCAATTACCGGGAAACCGGCTTCGACAAAAGTTAAGGCCAAGGGAAAACCTACATAACCCATGCCGATAATTCCAATAATACATTCGTTTGAGTGGATGCGATCTATTGTTAAGGGCATGAGCAACCTATAGTTAGAGTCTAAAAACTTTATCAGATATAAAAAGTTTGAACAAGACCTTTTTGATAAGACATGAAAAATCAAAAGGCAAAATAGATGAAGCTTTTGGCTTTGCCAAGATAAAAAAGGGAGCTCATAAAGAGAAAAAGGCTAAAGCCAAGGTGGCGTTTATTCGGGATAAATTGCTTAGAAAGTTCATTAGAATTTCTACAAAGAAAACAGAGAATAAATGATAGGGCAAGAAAGGAAACCAAGCTCAGGATGTCTTTTCTAAAAAGGGGCATGACGCCATTAAAGGAAAGCCCTTTTAATGCTATAACCCCATTCATATATTGAGGAAGAGAGACTCCTTTTCCTAAGGCCATGGTATGAAGAATGCCTTTCATTTGAAAGATAGTTTCAGATCTAAAGATAATTCTTGCAATTGAGCAGAATATAAAAGTTGTGAAAATTCCTGTTGTTTTTGAAAGAACGACCCCGGTTTTTTTCCAAAACTGATAGAAGATAATCGCTGCCCCATGCACCAAACCCCAAAGAATAAAAGTAAGGCCGCTGCCATGCCATAGCCCTGTTAAGAAGAAAACAAAAAAAGTTGCACTTGCGTGCCGCAATTTTCCAAAAGCGCTTCCACCAAGCGGGATATAGAGGTAATTTCTAATAAAACGGCTAAAAGTTATATGCCATCTTTTCCAGAATTCCTGGATATTGTCTGCTTTTAAGGGGGAATTGAAATTAAGAGGTAAATGAATGCCTAAAATCCATCCGATGCCGATAGCCATATCCGAATAAGCGCTAAAATCGAAATAAAGCTCAAAATTATAAGCGAAGGCTACAATCCAAGCTTCAATAAAAGTTAACTTTTCAACATTTGAAAACCCAAGGTCCACCCAATAGGAAAGAGAGTCTGCAAGAATGACTTTTTTAAAAAGACCGATTGAAAAAATAAAGATCCCTTTAGCTATCAAATCAAAATCATTCGGCTTTTTTTTATCAGCCAATTGGGGAATGAGCTCTTGGTAGAGAACAATTGGGCCCGCTATGAGTTGCGGAAAAAAAGAGACAAATAAGCTGAACGCAAAAATATCTCCATGCTTTTCAATTTTTTTAGAATAGAGATCCACAAGATAGGTGATTTGCTGAAAGGTTATAAAGCTAATGCCGATTGGAAAATCGGATAATTGATAGGGTATTGAGGTTGAAAAAAGCGTATTCAGTAAATCTAAAAGAAGGCTGCTATATTTATAATAGCTTAAAAATAAAAGGTTAAAGGCGATTCCTATAATAAGCCATGACCTTGCTTTTTTTTTAACCTCTCTCATTTTCTCAATCTTCCGTCCTACCAACCAATTAAAGAGAGTTGAAAAAATAAGAAGGGGAAGAAAGGCCGCATTCCAAGAACCATAAAAAATAAGGGAGACAAGCAAAAGCCAAAAACCTGTCATTTCTTTCTTTATTTTTTTTAAAGAAAAATAGCCGAAGAGCGCTATCGGAAAAAAGAGAAATATGAATTCGAAAGAACTATAAATCATAGCCTTTCCCTCATAAAGGAATCGATATTTTTTAAAGTGAGGGATTGAAACAGTTTTTCTTCTTCATCGCTTTTTTCTAAAATGTCGATGATAATTTGCGATTTTTTCGGATTAAGGTGATGGGCGTCAAAAAATAGTTCAAATTCTTCCTCAGGCGATAGACCAAAAAAATGGATGTGCTTAATTTTTTCAAAAAGGGAGACAAGCTCTTTCAGCCAACTTTTATAAACCTGAAGAAGAGGAGAGGATTTGATTTCTTTAAAAAGACGGGCTGTCTCAGGGGTTGTAAACACCTGAAATTCTATCTCGGGAAAATTTTGGATAAGGGCTTTAAGCTTTTCTTTAAAGTGCAATTCCTGGAAATTTTGAATTTCTAGACGTCTATTTTTATAGGCTTTAAGCTGATGGTTAATCTTAGCTTCTTTTTCTTTCTCATCAAGTTCCTTGTAGATTCGACTTAAGGAGTCGGTCAAAGAAATTAACCCATTTTCCTGTCCAAATAACTTTTTTAAACTGATAAGCGAGGCTTCAAAAGAAAGGAGGGGATTTAAAAAATAAACAAATTTTTGACGTTTTTCAAGAATTTTTTTGATTTCGGTGAGTTTCATAGAGCGCTCATCGATTTGACCGAAATCAAGCCCTAAATACACCTTCTGAGGTGTTGTTTTTAAGGTTTTTAAGGCAAATTGCAAAAGATCAAAGTATTCTGTTATCGAGAGGCCGCTGCAGCCCAGATTTAATGTTTTTTCTTTAAAATAGTCTGCATCAAGTGAAGCTATCCGGCTTGATCCAATAAGGAGAGCTCCATAGATAGTTTCTTTATGATTAAGCAAGAAATTAATCTTTTGCTCCCTTTCATCAAACAAGGGATAGGGGGAAGGTTTCTCGCGCCCAAAATAAAGAAATGGATCAAAAGCGAAGTTTAAAGAAGCCACTAGTCCGAGCATCAATAATAGGTTGATTAGAAATAAATAAACCCACTTTTTAGAAGAACTCATAGAGCCATAGCATTGTTTAAAAATTGTTCAAAACCCAAAATATAATTCTCTAAACAAAAATGAGAACTCGCTTCATGGCATCTTTCCTTAAATCTTTCGATTGTTTCAAAAGAGGCACTTGCAATTTGGTTTGAGAGGGAATCTAGGTTAAAATCATTTCCGATAAACCCTAATTGTAAATCAGAGGTAATTTTTTTCATTTCAACTAAAGGGGGAACGGCGACAGCAATTCTTGCCTGGATGTTTTGAAAAAATTTATTAGGCAGGGCGAAGGTGTGGTTTTCCGGCTTCTCTTTAAGATGAATAAGACCGATATCATACTGATTTAAAAAAGGAACCAGATCCTTCATGGGAAGTTTCTCAAGAAGACGAACTCTTGGAAGTTTCTTAGCTAAGACCTTAAGGTGATTCAAATAAGGGGTGTTATTTTGAGAGACTAAAATGCAATCGAGTGTAAAACGGGAGGGAAGCTTTAGCATAAAAGCAAAAATCTTTTCCCATTCCCTTTTAGGATCTGCATTTCCATGAGCGATTATTTTAATTTCGCTTGGGTTTACTTTCTTAACTTTTAAATCATACTTTAAGGGAACATTCGGAAGGATAAAAAATCTATTTACATCAAAATTTTCTTTATAAAGATTAGCAATGCCGGTTGATACCGTCATAAAAGGTACTTTTCTCAAATAGGTTTTTAAAAGTGAGACGGCATATTTTTTTTGATAGCTCTTTTTAAGAAAAGAAGAGTTATAAGAACCGGGATAATATTCATGGGCATCCCAGATGAGAGGCTTCTCTTTAGCCCATTTTATTCCGATAGGCAGAGCATGAATTTCATTAGCTAAAACAAAATCAAAGGAAGGCAAAGTAAGCTTAAGAGAGTCTGCAATCATGGGAATCCGCCAATAAATAGGCTCAAATTCCAGGGTTGTCAACTCTATGATTCTTTTAATTAAGTTTAGGCCCCTTTGCCAATTGGAATTCCTTCTTTTTTTTACTTCAATAAATTCAGAGCAACGGACGGAAGGTTCATCCAAGCCGATAACTGTTGTTTTAAAGCCAAGTTTATCAAGCAAGATAAGTTGGTTTTGAACCCTTGGATCTTGACTTATCTTTGTGAAACAAATAACGAGGACATTTTTTCTTTTCATGTCAAAAGGGCTTTTTGATGGATTGATTGAAGAAGATCCATGGTTTTATTGTTATCAAAATGGGATTTGGCATGATTTTTGATAATTTCGCTATTGAATGAATGGTTCATAAGCTTTGCCATTAAACGGGCTAATTCCTCTTTGGACGAACCATTAAACAATAACCCGTTATTTTCATTGATATACTCACCCGGGGCTCCCATAGCTCCTGCAATGATAGGCAGACCATAGTGCAAGGCTTCAACAATCGCATTTCCAAACGTTTCAACAAAGCTTGGGAGGATAAAAGCATCTCCTTGGCTAAAAAAATGGGCCAGCTGATTTCTTTTTAAGCTGCCGATAAAACTAACAGAATTTTCAAGGCAAAGCTGTTTTCGTAAATTAAGTAATGCGGTCTTCTCCTCCCCATCTCCTGCAATAATTAACTTAACTTTTTTTCCGGTATCTGCAAGCAATCTAAAACTTTCTAGCAAAAGATCAATCCGCTTGATCCGGCTTAAGTGGGCAAGGGTTAAATAGATGAAGGGTTCGCTTTTAGATTTTTTTTCTTTAAAAGGAAAAGGCTCGATGATATTGGGTAGGACTATTCCTTTATTTTCAACCTGAAGGCTATCTGCAAGCCAATTAAGAAGAGGGCGGCTAACGGCTGAGACACACTTAGCATGGCGATAGGCTTCTTTATATTTATTTAAAACAGGTGTTGGGATCAGCTCCCCATGACAGGCAGTTTTATAAAAAAAGCTGGCATGCTCGCTTACGATATAAGGAATAGAAAAGCGTTTTTGCAAATGTCTTGCCACAACCCCTGCCGCCAAAAAACTATGGGCTTGGATAAGGTCAGGGCGCCCAAACTTTTTTATGTAGGTCTTAAAGAGCCTTTCATAAGTTTTAATTAAAAAATAGAGACGAAAATTTGGATGGAAGAGACCTAGATTCACTCCCTTAAAAATAAGCTCCGGAAAGCCGGAATCATGGGTTTCTTCAATCTTGAAATAATAGTTTTTTAATTTATCGATTTTTAAATTTTTTCTTAAAGGAAGCAAATCTGAAAAAATAAGACCAACTTTTGAATTTCGCAAGCTTAAGGTCTTGGCCCAAAAATTAAAATTGTACCCTCGTAGAGGTTTACTCTCTGTTCGATACCAGGAGGGGATGATTAAAACATGAGGAGATTTCATTTAAGAGCCGTTTTCTGCCAAAAGTTCTTTCATTATTTTAAAGTTGTTTAATTCAGATAACTCTTTCGCTGCTAAATTTGAATTATTTTTCATATCTTCGATTTCTTCAACTTTTAAATCATTTAACATTTTAGCAAAGGATTCTTTAGAAAAATCTAAGCTTACTCGACCATTTTTATATTTTCTTATAAGTTCAGCCATCTGTAGAGACGGGCTTATGGCAAGAGCAAGTCTTGCTTGAATAAAATCAAAAAATTTATTAGGCAAGCTGTTTAAGGCATTAAAAGAGCTTTTAGGTTGCAAATAGAGACCGATGTCATAAGAATTTAGAGCTTCCGGCAGCTTTGAAAAGGGAACCGGCTCTAAAAATCTGATACGATTATTTTTCGAAGCGAGCCGCTTTAACTTGTCTAAATACTTCTTATTATTTGATAGAAGAAAAAAATCTAAAGCAAAGCGATCCTCTAAAAGAAAGAAAAGTGAAATCATATCTTCAATTTTTCTTGTCTGATCGCAAAAGCCATGGTGGACAAGCCGAATCTTTTGGCTATTCACTTTTGAGGGGGCTAGATTTCTAAAACCGGGAGCATTAGTAATCACAGTCGGTTTTTTAATAGAGCAAAATTCCTGATATTGCCTAGCAATTGGCTCTGATACGGTTGTAACCCTATGGGCTTCTTTTATGTACTTTTTTGACAAATAGCTTTTGAAGGCTTGTCTTGTTAGTTTCCAATAAAAATTGCTTTCAAATTGCTTGGGGGCATATTCATGAGCATCAAATAAAAGAATGGCATTTTTTTTAATCTTTAAGGCAATCGGCAGGGTTTCAATGTCATTTGCAATGACAAGATCAAAATTGTTCAAATTAAAAGACAATATTTCTTTAATTTCCGGTTTTTCAAAGTAAATTTTTTCATATTTCCTGAAGATAAGGTAAAAAAACATTTTTACTTTGTTGAAAAAACTTCTGGAAGGAGGGCTGATTGGGATAAAAGTTTTTATGGTTGTTTTCGGAGGATTAAAAGCGATCACTGTGACTTCTTTTTTAAGTTTTAACAAGAAGTCAATTTGCCTATTCACTCTGGCATCTATTCTTAAATCGGAGAAGGAGAGTACAAGCGCTTTTTCAGTCATGATCGGTTTGTCTCAAAGGTTTTATGACCTAAAAGTTTTTGATAAAGAGAAGATGTGTTTAAAAGCTCTTCATGCGTTCCGAAGTTTTGGATTCTTCCTTCTTCCATTAAATAGATCTGATCAAACCTTTCCATATTATATAAACGATGAGTCACAGAAAATATTGTTTGATGCGGAGCTTTTGATTTAAGCACAGCTTCTATTAAATCCTCTGTGTTTGTATCTAGAGCAGAAGAGGCTTCATCTAAAATTAAAACCTCGCTGTTTCTATAAAGAGCTCTTGCAAGAGAAAGTCGCTGCCTTTCCCCACCGGATAAAAGAACTCCCTTATCTCCAACTTTAGAATCAAAGCCATCTTTAAGTTTTTCAGTAAAGTGTATTAAATGAGCTTGTCTTGAAGCTTCGAATATTCTTTTAAAATCAACAGGCTCGCCAAAAGCAATATTATTTATTAGAGAATCATCAATAATAGCTGTGTGCTGGGGAACATAACCGATCTTTGGCTGTAGCGCTTTAAGATCTCTAAAAGGGATCCCATCGACTGTAATCTCTCCTAACGAAGGTTTAATAAGACCGCATAATAAGTCGAGAAGAGTACTTTTGCCGGAGCCTGTTTTGCCGATGATGGCAACATAGGTACCTTTTTTAAAAGTGCAAGAAAGATTATTTAGCGCGTAATTATGACCGTTATATGAGTATGAAATATCTTTAAGAGTAATTTCATGATTAAAATCTAAGTGAAATTCTTTTTTCTCTTTTTTCACCTCTAGGAGCTCTTTTTTTAAAGAAACGAAAGAAGATTCGGCATTTTTTAAAGTCAGATTTAAAGAAAGGAGTTGATTCACAGCAGGAAGCAGTCTTCTTGCGATAAGGGCAAGCAAGATTAGGGCTTCAGGAAATGTTTCTTTGCTATAGCCCAAGCTCCAAGCGAGGGTTAAAGATAGAATTAAAAGAAAATAGGAGGCGTATTCAACAAGAGGCGAAACTCTTTGCGATAGAAAAGCCGCTTCAAAAATACTTGTAGAAAACTCCTCTAAGGGTTTGAGAAATCGATCTTTAAAAAAATAAGCTTTTCGGTAAATTTTTATCTCTTTTAAAGCATAAAAACCATCTGCCAAAAAGGCATAACACTGTCCTGACGCGCTTTCCTTTTTCTTTCCAAGGCTTCTTAATTTATTTCCAAATTTTGCTATTAGAAAAATACCTATACTTAAAAAAAATAAAATAAGACTCCATGCGGAATAGAAATATTGAAAAAGCAAAAGAAAAAACAAGAAAGTTGTAATCACCGCATACGAAACAAATTGAAGGCTTGAGAGCATTCCTTGCGCCACTTGAAGGCAAGTTGAAAGACAATTTTTTATGAGTTGAGCGCTATTTTTTTTTATTGTTGTTTCATAATCTTGCTCTAGATAGTGAAAGAAAAGTTTTTGGCTTAAATTTAAAAAAAACTCGTAAGGAAACTTTGAGACCTTTTTTAGAGTATAGAGCTGAACAAACATTTTGATTGTGATTAATCCAAGCAAACTTAAGCTAAACTCAAAAAAACCGAGATTAATCGGCATTCCAAGTAGTCTGATGGAAAATGAAATGCCTTTGTCCCAAAAACCTTCAAAAATAGAAGATAAATAAAAAGCAAGAGCTGAAATTTGAGCAGTTTCTAAAAGCGAGGTTAAAACGATAGCTGCAATAATGATAAGGTAAGTTTTCTTTTCTTCTTTTGATAGTATAAAAGGTAATTCTCTAAAAAACATTTACACCTAAATTTGGTAGCCTCTTCTTATAAAAATTAGTTGCTCTCTAAAATCCACCCCTCCGGATATAAATCTTTTGTGTTAAGAGCAAGCCTTGGTCCGAACCATTTTTTTGGAGCGACCACTATTTTATTAGAATTTTTATTCAAGTACGCCGCCCACCAGGAAAAAGTAGAATTTGAAATGATTTGATGCTTGCAAAGGCTCATAAGATAAAAGTCGTGGTAATAAGCTTCCTTTTCAATAAAACGCATGTTTTCGGCAAGCCCTTTTAATTCTTGTTTAGTCCAATCAATTTTATCAGAGAAAACAACGAAAAGACTATCTTTTGGAAAATGACGCATGGCATTTATAACATAGCTTCGACCATTTAAATGGTAATAATGGTGCTCCGGATCATTATCAAAATAAGTTCTGATATGTATGGCAACCGTATTTGGATGGTCCAGGATATCTTGATAGCGGCTTTTCAAATATTCAATAATTTCTTTTTTTGGCTCAAATAAGGGAAGGATTCGATCTTTATTAGGTTTGAAATATTTCTCCGACTGAAAATAACCATGTATTTTCATATTGGGTTTATAAGGGATTGGATGATAAGAAAACTCGGGTTCTTCATAGGTATAAGAGCATTTATTTTTTGGTTTTTGAGTATTTAGATTCGAAAAAAAAATTTCTTTGTTTTTTGGAATGTTGTCTGTTTTCTTAGTTTCAAAATCTGGGAAATAGGCTTCTGCGTTATGATCTATGGCAAGGCTTAAGGCTGCTGCCACTTCAAAAAGCTGGTTGCCAAGCTGGGCATGAATGGTTGACATCACATAAGGCTTTTTATTAAATTTGACTCTTTTTTCGGCAGATACCAAAAACGAGGGTGAAAGGCATAGCATCAGAAGTAATAGACGTATCATAACATCCTCAGTTAATGTCGAACAGATTGCAAAGCTTTTTTCAAATCCGGTAAAAACTTTAAGATTGACTTATCTTCTACCTCATTTGCCGATTTAATGAGAAGATCTAGCTTTTCGCTTGAATAATTTTCACCCACTAACCTTCGTCTTTCCACTTTATTTTTGTAAAACCAGTCGTGAGTTCTAAACCAATAATGATTCAGCTGAATTTTGCTAAGAGGCATTCTTGGATTGCTAACATCAGTCTCTTTTAAGATATTTTTATCAGGATCGCAAATTTTATAGCCCTCTATGGGTTTAAAAATGTGCGGACTGTAGCAAGTTTTATCGATTAAAGAAGGCTTTACGATGCATTTTGTGTAATGATTGGAGTTCCATTCAGGGTCATGAAAAGAAGAAGTGAATTTATGCGTTAAATGCTCAATTAAAGGAGCCTTTTTTGGAAGAACTTCTAAATTTGAGGTTCCAAAGAGTTGCCAGTTTATGGCAATACCCGCAAATTCTTCGTAGTCTTTTAGAAAATCCACGGTAGTCGCTTTCTCATGGGGGACTAAGAATTCATCGATATCGACAAAGGCGGCCCAAGTGGTTTTTCCCTCTAGATAGGTTAAAGCATGGCTATAAGCATCAAGTTGAGCTTTAGGGTAATCGACATAGGGCCATTCAATTAAGGTTACCCACCCCTTTTCTATATAAGGCCCCAGGACTTCAAGGTAGTTATCTGTCGAGAAGTGATTATAAAGTAAAAAATGATCGGTTCCCTGAAGCATATGATATTCTAGCCATTCCACTAAAAAATCGGCTTCATTTTGAAAAATAGTTGAAAGGGTGAGGAAAGAAGGTTTTTGGGTTTCTTTAGACACTATTGTTGTTTTAAAAGTCCATGTAAGTTTATTTTCCCCATGGCAAAAGGGAAAAGCATCTAAAAATGACCTGGGACGATTGGTTAAGTAGTGATTTAAATTTTCAAGTTCTTTAGTCGAGAGCTTATTTAACCCGAGATTTTGAAATTCGTCACTATGCAGCTCGTTTTTAAGGTTTACTTTTAAGGATGGTAAACGTCCCTTATAAAGCGTTTGAACAAAATTTAGAGATCTCGATTTAAGGTTTTTTTTAAGGAATTGATAGAGTTTGGAAGGTATATTTGCCACTAATAAAAGCCTTTTTAAATAACTACTTTAAATTGTTTAACCCAAGAACCAAAAGATAAAGTTCGAAATGCAATAGGTGAATAAGTTTGAGCTCCCTCTGCCATTTTTTTGGCTTCTATCAAAGCTTCGGGTTTGATTAACCCGTTGCTTACTGAAATCGATTCCTCGATTTTATTTAAAAAAAAGTGTTTGGCTTCTTTTTGAAACCAATTTTTTTCTGAAGTGGAAAACGATATTTTATCTTTTCTGTTTTTGATAATAGGGGGAAGATTTTCTTTTAAAGCTTCTCTTAAAATACTTTTTGTTTCCCCTAAGGAAATTTTAAAGTGAGAGGGCAGTCCAAGAGTAAATTCAACTAGACGATAGTCTAAAAAAGGGGTTCTTGATTCGATGGAGTGGGCCATCGAATTACGGTCTTCAAAACGAAGAAGCATAGGCAGGTTTATGGCGTTTACCATTTTATAACTTAAATCCGCCACATCCTTAGAGGAAAAGAAATTATTCTGATGCGGCTGTTTTCCAAGCCAAAGATCTTCTTTACTGTTTTTAAGGCGTGTCCTAAGAGAGTTTTCAAAATTCTCAGGCAGAAGGCTTTGAAAAAATCTTCTAAAAGGTTTTATTAAAGGATTGTTCTTTTTGCATCCGATTAATTCACTTCCTAAAAAGAGGAATTTTTTCTTTTTTAGAAGTTCTTTTAAAAAGGGAATATAAAACTCATAGTACCCGCAAAGAAGCTCATCAGCTCCTTGACCATCTAACATCACTTTAATTTTTTTGTCTTTGACAAGAGAAAAGACTTTCCACTGCGCATAGATGCTTGAAGAGCCAAAAGGTAAATCCTGATGCCAGACAATTGCGTCAAAATTGTTTTTAAGATCCAGAGCTGTCGGCAAAGTGAGATGGCTTTTAATATTTTGATGACTTTCTAAAAGTGTGCTGATATAGGGGCTTTCATCTATTAAAGGGTCTTCTGAAATAGCTGAAAAAGTAGCTTGAGGTTTCTTTTGTTGCTCCCTCTCTAAGATAAGACTTGCCAAGGAGACGATGCTTGAAGAGTCAAGGCCTCCGGATAGGCAAGAGCCAAATCCGACATCGGCTCTCATCCTTAGAGAAACGGCCTCTTGAAGAAGAGATTTATATTGAGAGACGGCCTCTTTAAAGCTGCCAAGAAAAGGGGTAAATGAGAGTGTGTACCAAGGCTTTATTTGTAAGGTTTCTAAAGGAAAATTAAGATCGCAAGTTAGAAATTCCCCCCCTCTTAACTCAAAGACGTTTTTAAATAGAGTTTCTTTTTCATGATCGATAATCCCGGATTTTAAAAAATCGTACGCTCTTTCATGATTTAGTTTGGCTTTCCAGGGGGATAGACTTGAAAACTGCTTAATTTCAGAAGCAAAAGCTAAAAATTTATCTTCGATGAGAGTGTAATAAAGAGGCTTTACCCCAAATCGGTCCCTTACCGCCACTAATTTTTTTTGGTTAAGATCCACAAGCAAAAAAGCGAACATCCCATTCAATTTATGAAAAAAAGAAGCGCCATATCTTTTATAACCTTGCAGCAAGACTTCCGTGTCTGTTCCCGTTCTAAAAGAGACCCCTTCCTTTACAAGTTCTTTTTTTAGTTCAGGAAAATTGTAGATTTCTCCGTTATACGCGATCCATAAAGAGCTGCAAGGCGAAGCCATCGGTTGATGCCCAAAACTTGATAGGTCAAAGATGGAAAGACGCCTATGCGATAAAGCTAATCTTCCAAAACAAGCTGACGGGTTTATCTTTTCTTTGGGCGAGTAGGGCAAGGGAAGACGAAATGCGTCCTCGGGGGTAGCAGAACTTCCAAGAATTTCGGGCGCTTTTTCAAAGTTAGAGAACAAGACAAAACCTTCATCGTCAGGGCCTCTATGGGCTACTTTAGATGACATTTCTATAATGTCTTTTAAATTCCGGATCCCATTTAAGGAAATCAAAGCAGCGATCCCGCACATCCTTTACCTGCCTTACAGCTGAGCTAATGATAAATAGGCATTAAGTTCGGGCATATGGTTAAGATGCTTTCTCATCGTTTTTTCAATTTTATCAAAATTTTCATGAAACCAGTCAATAGTTTCTTTTAAGCCTGCAGTAAGAGAGGTTTTTGCTTTAAATTCAAGGTCCCGATATGATTTTTGAGAGCATCCAAACCGTTTAATGGAAGTGTCCCATTCTCTTTTTGGCAAAAATAGCAAGGGGGTTTTATTTTCTGTCAGCTCATTAATGAGAGCGGCCAATTCTAAGATAGTAACTTCTTGACCGCTTGCAAGATTGTAGGCTTCATTTGGAGATCCCCTGAATGCTAAAGCGAGAAGTCCTTCTACGATGTCTTTAACGAAAATAAAGTCCCTGGAGGATTCACCGCCATTCTCTAAAGGCAAACTTTCTCCTTTGATAGCTTTATAAATAAAAGTTGGAACTACATTTCTCCAGACGGTGGCTTTTGTCCCTCGCCACTTTCCTGCCCCTAAAATTTCTCTTGGCCCGAATACGTTTTGAAATCTAGCCCGAACAATTTTTAAACCATGCTGCTTATAATAATACTTGGCATAGAATTCGCCGAGCACCTTGGAAATAGAATAAGGGCTGTCCATATCTAAAGAAACCACATCCTTTTCAAGGGTCGCTTTTGCTTCATAAGTATTTTTATCGCTAACCGCGCAGCCGGCTCCTGAATATACAATTTTTTTTAGTTGTTTAAACGATTTTACATGTTCAAAAAGCTTAAGGGTTGTAAGCGCATTGTTTTGATGGTCTTCAAGAGGATTAGCAATCGAGCTTTGATTGCCATGATAGCAAGCCAGATGAAAGATATAATCAAATTGATCTTCAATTTCCTTTAGGATGGAATCGTCGGCAATAGACCCTTCAAGGATTTGAAGTTTGGGATGATCCGGAAGTTCTTCTTTTTCACTCGATAAAAAATTATCGACCACAACAATTGAAGATACATCCTTTCGAGAGAGCAGTTCTAAAACGAGGTTAGAGCCGACAAAGCCGGCTCCTCCTGTAATCAAAAAAGAATCCATGAGTTAAGAAACCGGCTTTAAGTGAGTGTAGGTTTGCGTGATGCCATATTGTTCGTACCAACAGATGGCTTTTGAAACCCCAACATTTAGAGGTGTTTTAACTTTCCAATGGAAATCTGTATTGGTTTTACTCGGATCGATTAGAAGGGTTTCGACATCATCGGGATTTCTTGGTTTTATTTCGACTTCTTTTTCAAGCGTGATATTTAAACTTGCTAAAGTTTCATCAAAAAGCTCTTTTATGGAATAATCAGAGCCGCTTGAAATATGGTAATACCCTCTATGGCCTTCACCCATTACAGCTTTAAAGACAACGTCAATTAAATCGTCAATAAAAATAAAATCACGTCTTGTATCGGCAATAAAGCAAGGTTTTCCGGTTGTCAAACGATGATAAAAAGTCGGTAAAGGACCGCTTAAATTTCTTGGACCGTAAGCGTTGGCTAGTCTAAAGGAGATAAAATCAAGTCCTGAAAGTTCAATGTATTGTTCACCGCACGTTTTGCTTATAGAATAGCTAGATCCTCTTGAGTCGATCGGGTGATTAAGCGTAATAGGATTTTCTTTCGGTTTTAGGCCATAGCAAAGGGCTGTTTGAAAATAGATGATCCTTTCTATTTCAAGCTTCATGGAGGCCTTAACAACATTGATTGTGCCAATAACATTGCTATAGGCATCTTCTTCCCAGTTAGCCGGGTCTTTATAGGAGGCGGCTGCGTGAACGACAACATCCGGTCTAAAGCATTCAAAAGCTTTATCGACAAGATTTTTATCGGCAATAGTGCCTTCTATAATGGTTAGATTGGCATGCGGCTCAAGATTATCTTTACGGCCGGTTAAGTAATTATCAATGACAAGTACTTGATGGCCGTTCATTAGCAATCTATCGCAAAGATGCGAGCCGATAAAACCGGCGCCGCCTGTAATTAAAACTTTCATTGGTAACCTCAGGATAAAATTAAAACGGAATCTTGCTTTTGAAAAGCAGCTTCATGTTGAATAGACTTTTGCTTAGCAGAAGAAATAAATAATTCTTTTTTTTCTCTATGAGTGTCTGAAAATATTTTGAGCCAAAGCTCAAGACATGCAATTCCCCACACTTTACGGCCGAATTTGGACTCGGTATTAAGATTTTCAAGCACAGCTTTCTGATCAAAAAATCCCCGTTCCTTAAAAGACTTGCTTGAGAAAAGATCATGAATAAAAGGCTTTAAATCTTTTTTAAGCCATTCATTTAAAGGCACAGGAAAACCCATCTTATTTTTTCTTTCAGACACTTCTTGAGGAAGCCAGTGGCGCATCGATTCAATTAAAATTCTTTTTAAACTGCCATCTTTGAATTTAATGTTGGAGGGCATCGTAGCTGCAAATTCGACAAGCGGATGATCAAGAAAAGGAACTCTTGATTCTACCCCATGGGCCATGCTCATTCTATCTTCAACATGAAGCAACGCCGGAAGCAAAGTTTTAAAATCAAAATGGGTCATTTTATCAAAATAGGATTCTTTACCGACATTACTGCCGTGAAAGATTTCGATAAAATTTTCAAAGGGGGAGTAGCTTCCAAGCTCGTTCCAAAGAATTTCATTTTTAAATTCCGAAGAGCGATCAATCAATCTAAAATAGCGTTTATCTAGAGATTCAAATAGCCCTTCTTTAAAAAAGTGTTTTAAAAGCGGTTTATAGTTTTGCAAGGCGGCAAGATTTGGGATAATCGATTCGTAGGTGACAATAAAGTTGCCAAGATGAGTTGTCCCTTCGATGGCTGATTTTATGCACTGTTCAAAATAAGCAATCAAATAGCGAGTATAACCGCCAAAAATTTCATCTCCTCCCTGTCCCCCAAGAAGGACTTTTCTTGATTGCGAAGCCATTTTCGAGACATGGTACTGGGGAAAAGCGCCCGGACCTGCCACCGGAAAGTCGAGATGGTATAAAATAGTTTCTATGGAGTCGACAAAATCCTGGCTTGTGAGAGTGAGAAGATTAAGCTTAAAATTCCATTTTTTAGAAATTGATTCAGCGTAAAAAGATTCATCATATTCTTCGCCTTCATCAAATCTTCCCGAGAAACCCATAAAGGATTTTCCATCGCGCTCAAGAAAATGAGAAGCGACAGCTGAGATAATGCCGGAATCGGTGCCCCCGCTTACATAGCCGCCAATTGGCACATCGCTTTTAAGATGGGCCTTAATGGAGTCTTCAATTAAGTGCTGCAATTTATTATTGAAATATTTTTCGGTGTGGTCAAAATCAAGATGGTAATAAACTTCCCAATAACTCTCTCTTTTGATTTTGCCGCTTTTTTCAATAATTAGAGTGTGGGCTGGGTCAAGCTCTTCAATCCCTTTTATCAAAGTGCGCTTTCCGAGACAAAATTGAAAAACGAAATAATCTTTAAGCGCATCGTAATCGATTTTAAATTCGGGCAGGAAGGGGATTAGGGTTTTTACTTCCGAGGCAAAAATAAAACAATTATCTACAAGAGTATAATAAAAAGGCTTGATTCCGAATCGATCCCTTGCGGCAAATAGCGTTTGTTTTTTTTCATCCCAAATTGCAAAAGCGAACATTCCTCTAAATTTCTGGACGCACTTAGAACCCCATTTTTCGTAGCTTGCTAAAATAACTTCTGTATCTGAGCGGGTTTTAAATGGATAGCCTTTAAGTTCTTCTCTTAACTCTTCGAAATTATAAATTTCGCCATTATAAGTGATAACATTTGAAAAGCAGTCTTGCATGGGTTGAATGCTTTTTTCAAGATCGATGATAGAAAGCCTTTGATGGGAAAAGCCGATAAAGCCTTCTCTATGCCTCCAAATTCCTTTGCCATCAGGTCCCCGATGCCTTTGAATGCGATTCATCTCTTCAAGATACCCATTTAATAAAGGAATCTTTTGATGATCTTGCTCTAATACACCGCCAATACCACACATAATGCTACTTCTATCTCCTTATGGGATGATACCTTACAATAGAAACGAAATATCATTCAAAGGCTAAATTTCGTAAGGCCTACAAACTTTGATTGGAAAATTAAGGAGAACTCTGCATCCAGGAGCATGGCTTTTTATCGATTGACATTGGGATGGCTTCGGCTTGAGTGCCGCTTGGATTTTCATACCAGCCCGGATCGTCATAGGAGGTTAAATTTTCTCTTACTTTAAGAATGGTAAACATTCCATTAAGTTCAATGACCCCATGAGGGCCCGGGCTTCCAATAGGAGCGATATTTTCGGGGGTTGGCATAGTCAAATGATCGTGGCTTCCGAACATTTGAAACATTTCACCCATGCCATTGACTCCCATCAAGCCCGTAAAATTTGGAAAAAATTTTTTTATCTTCTCTTCCAATCCTTTTTTATTAAGGCCTAAAATGTTAGGAAGGTTATGCTGCATTTGATTCATGGTATGATGAGATTTATGGCAATGAAGAGCCCAATCTCCCGGATTATCTGCAATAAATTCGATATCTCTTGTCTCGCCCGGCGAGACGGTAACTGTTACTTGTGAGTCTTGGACTTGTTCAGCAATTCGTTTTCCCCCCTTTCGAGTTACGTTAAATTCATAGCCATGCAGATGAATCGGATGAGAATCCATCATGGCATTTGCAAAGCGAATGCGTATTTTTTCTCCTTTTTTTGCTACAAGAGGCTCTATTTTGGGGTAAAGGATGCTATTAAAAGTAAAGAGATTGAAATCGAACATCTCAAAGGGCATCGGGGTTTTTTGCCCGATTGGAATTTTCCATTCATGAAGAAAGATGGCAAAATCGCGATCCACCGGAAAATTATCTTCTTTTGGATGAATAATAAAAAAACCTTCCATGCCCATCGCTATTTGAGTCATTTCATCGGCATGAGGGTGGTACATGAAGGTTCCATTTTGAACAAGTGTGAATTCGTATTTAAAAGTTTCTCCGGGCTGAATCCCTCTTTGATTTAAGCCGACGACTCCATCCATCCCATTTGGCAATATAAGCCCGTGCCAGTGCACGGTTGTCGGCTCATTAAGATGGTTGGTCACCAAAATTCGAACGCGATCCCCTTCATAGGCTTCTATGGTAGGGCCGGGGGTCGAGCCATTATACCCCCAGCAATTTACAAAAAATCCCGGCGCAAATTCTTTAGTAATCGGCTCTGCTATTAAATGAAATACTTTGACCTCTCCATCCATTACAAAAGGCAGGCTTCGATTGTTAGGGGTAATTATAGAGCCATTTAATTGAAAACTTATTATTAAAAAAATAAAGAGATAAAAAGATCTCATCTAAAGGCCTCCATCTAAAAAGGGAGCTTTATTTTTATTTAGAATCAAATAGAGATTTCCACCTATCGCTTTATCAAGAGAAACCCTTGAATCCCAGTAGCTGCCAAGAACTTGGGTGTAATCTTTCCATAATTTAAGCTCTTCAATTTTTTTTTCTAATAGCTCATCAATACCAAGGCTCATGATATTATATCTTTCTTCACCAAGAGAAACGATTTGATTTACGAGAGGTAAAAAGATTCCTCGATAGCTGTTAATTTGATCAAGTTTGATTAAGAGGAGATGATGCGCTTCGCGAACTTCGGAGAGGACTTTTATTTCAAGCTCCTTTAACTCATCTTCAGCTTGCCTTAAAGATGCGTATAACCTTTGTCTTTCGGCTTGGCCATAATTAAAAATAGGAATATCCAGAACGATGGCCGGTCCAAAAACATGCGTTCCATCGGTATCTATTTCCTGAGCCACCCCAAGCCGTCCTTGAGTGTATACCCACCATCTTTTTAACCCAAGGCTTTGAGATAAGTAAATCACTTCATAACGAAGAGCTTGTAAATCCAACCTTTCTTGAAAAGCAAGAGCTTCAAGACACTCTAATGAAAGCCCCTGGTAGTCGACTTCTTCAAACTCAAGTGAAAGATTCAAGGATTTTTCCTCGCAAAAACCAAGAAGCCGATTTAGTTGTTCCTTTAGTGAAATAATTTCTAATCCGAGATGAGAAATTTCAATTTCAGCTTCATAAAAAGGGGCATGTCTTTTAGCAACACTTAATAAATAGGTGTCGCCAACCCTGTATTGCCTGTCGGCAATTTCCATTCGGATAGAAGAGAGCTCCCGGATAGTTTCTAAAAATCTTAAGGCCTGCTCTTTTGTCTGAAGCTTGTAAAAGCAATCCGATACTTCAAAGGCAATCTGCTGAATCTCATGAGTGATTTTTAACTTAACTTTTTGAAGATCGACGCTTGCCAATTTTATTCGCAAAGGCCTTAAAAGAATATCGACAATGCTTTGAGTTAAAGACCATTCAAGGTTAGTATACAAATCCTTTTTTCTTGGGTATTTTATCAAAAGATCGAGGGCCGGGTTTGAGAGAAGATAGGATTCAAATAAGTCTGCTTTAGCCATGCCGACCTCTTCAAGAAGAGCTTGTATGCGAGGGCTATTTAATAAAGCAATTTGTATAACGTTATCAATTTTTAAAGGGTCTTCCGCAAGATGAGCAAGATACTCCTCCAATGAATAATAGCTATTCGGGTTTCTTTGCCAAAAGACATCTTTACCAAGGGACTCTTCAATAACCTGATGAACCTCCACTCCCTGATTGCAAGGCCTGTAACAGCCATAAGAGAAGGCAGAAAAAAGGATGAAAAGAAAAAGTCTTTTAAGTTTTGCTATCATTTATTGGCAGGGCATCAGCTTTTTTTCTAATAAGTTATAAAAAATAAACTTTACTTTTTTTAAAAGAAGTCTTTAAAGAAAACATAAGTCAAACGAGGTTATCATGACATTTTTATCAAAAAAAATACTTAACGTTGGTTTTCTTATTACTATAGCTTTGACTTATCGGGTAGCACTTTTTTGCGATGAGAGTGAAGATGCTTTTTCCAAAATTTATAAACATAAAGTTTGGGGTACCAATGAAGAGGGTGAAGCTCATTCAGGCGGAGGATCCACACTCTCTAACACGATAGTCTATAGAGCTTTTTTGCAAAATTTCTTGAAAGAATATGGCATTAAATCGGTTGTAGATGCAGGTTGCGGAGATTGGGAATTTTCTAAAACGATTGATTGGACAGGAATTGAATACACAGGGTGTGATGTCGTTAAATCTGTCATTCAAAATAATAAAAGAAAATATGGGAAGGGAAACATCCGCTTTCTTCATATAGATGCCACCCAAAGCACTCTTCCAAAAGGGGAATTGCTGATATGTAAGGATGTATTACAGCACCTTTCCAATGCTCTTGTCACAAAATTTCTTCTTAATACCTGTCATTTCAGGTATTGCTTAATCACAAATGATGTCGATGAAAAGACATTAACCGCGGATAATGTGGATATCCCGGTCGGCTCTTCAAGATTAATTGATTTGACAAAGCCGCCTTTTAATCTTAATGGCTCAAAAGTTTTAACTTATCGAACCTCTTGCGGCATGAAGCAGATCCTCTTTCTTCAAAATGGCTTTGAAAAAAAAAGAAGCTTGAAGAGAAAAAGTTAAGCCAATGGTCTTCAAGATAAAGCAACAGGCGAAAGGGAAGGTTCTTTATTTTCTTTAACCGCTTGGTAAATAAAGAAGTAAAAAAGAGCGTTTAAAACAAAACCAAAAGCTATTTGGATAGCCTTTCCCTCAATTGGAAAAAAGGTCAGGCTTATTCCTACTGCAAAAGGTATAATGGTTTTAAAAAGAGGACGGCTTTCAATTTTTAAAGGTAAAATTTTCAAAGAAAAACAAAAGGTTGCCGTAATTAAAAAAAGAAAACCCAAAAGTGTGGCAAGCGCGGCACCAAACGCTCCATAAAAAGGAATAAAAAAGTAGGCAAAAAAGCAAGAGCTAAGACCGCTTAGAAACTCAACTGTAACTTGAAGAAAGTTCTTCTTCTGCAAAATAAAAGAGCTTGAGCCAATCAGGTAAACTCCCCAAAGCGATTGGGCCAAGGCTAAAAATCCGATGAGGGGAGCAGTATTTGAAAATTCTTTACTCAACATGAGTGCGGTTGTAGGTTTTGCAAAGGCAAAGAAAGGGAAAGACAAAGCAAAGCTTGCTATCAGCGCTTTTACAATTAAAGGTCCAAGTATTTCAGAAGCTTCCTCTTTTTTTAATGAAAGGCGGCTTAGGCAAGCCGGCCAAGCACTTGCAAAACCGAAGATAATAATGTCGATGGGTTTTGCTAAATTTTGGGCCATAAAAAATAGACCCGTTTCACTTAAAGAGGTTTGTTTCTCCAAGATAAAGCGACTTGCGCTTGTTAATAGGAAGTAGCCCGCAAAGCCAAAAATGTAGGGTGTGCCTTGTTTTAAAAGTGGAGGCAATAATTTAAGATCCACTTTTTTTATTAAATAGGTAAGGCCATAGAGCAAATAAAATAGGAGGCCGATAATTTGAGAGATGAAAGGCCCTAAAAGACAGCTTATGACTCCTAATTGCATCACTTTTAAAAAGTAAAGGGTAAAGCCTAAAGAAAGAAAAAGATCTAAAATTGAAAAAGAAAACGCTGTAAAAGCTCTTTCTTCAAGCCTTAAATAAAGGTTAAAAGGGCCTGAGATTACAATAATTGAGAGTGAAGCAAGAGAAAGGAGCATTAGGGGCTCATTTTCTTTTGAACCAAGAAGCTTTTCTGAAAGAGGGGACGCGGCAAAAAAACCTAAACCCAATAGAAACAAATTATAAAGGCATAAGAAAAGAAAGGTTGTCCAAATTAATCCATGCTGGGAGGCTTTTTCTGGGTATAGACGATAATCTCTTGAAAGGGGAACGCTGTAACCCAAAGAAAAAAAACTTGTCAATAATTGGGTTAAAGCTGCAAGTATCCCCAAAATTCCATAGTCTTTTGCCGTGAGCGCGCTTGTCATGACGGGCAGCAAAAAAAAAGAAACGACCCTTGAAATAATCGATCCACCTGAATAAATGAAGGTATTTTTAATAAGCCTTCCTAAATTAAATTCAAGATTCATGGGATCGATTTCTCATTAGTTTTATTTTAGTTTCTATTGTTTTCGGGACTAAATGTTTTATCTTTTTCCAAAAGCGAAATTCTAAAGGAATGCGTTTTTTTAAAAAGTTATCCCTGAATTTATTAAGCATCAAAATTAGGGGTTTTTTGGGGCTTTCTTTTTTAACCTCGCATTCTTTTATAACTTTTTTAACAAATGAAGATAAACAATATTTTTTACTTAGAACAATATCCTTAAAGGCTGTTTCAGTAAGTGTTTTTCGATAATTTTCATCTTTAAATGAAATTAAAGCTTCTTCGACATTGCTAAAATCTTCTTTTATAGGGATGTAATGGATATGGGGTTTTAAAATGCCTGAGTAATCCCCTTCGACAAGGAGTTGACAGGTTTTTGTGGCGCATGCTTCTAGATGTCTTGGCGAGAGGGCTTTTAAGTTTAAATTGCCATCTATCTCGGAAAAACAGTGGGCTTTAACAGTGTTAAAGTCTGCTTTTGGATTTTTTTGAGTAAATTGGCTCACTTTTTTTTCTAAGCTCCCATCGAAATCCAGGATGCTGCTTCCGCCTTCAACTCCGGCAACGGCTTTACAGCTCAGCATAAATCGATACCAATCTAAACCGCTTAACATTTCTTGCTCTTCTCCAACAAGCTTGATGGAGGTTTTTAAACCTGTAGCTTGTTCAGCCTTCCTTAAGCGCTTGCCTATTTCATTCTTTAATTGGCCTTGCTTTCCGAGCGTATGGGGAACATGTGAAGCTCTATACCCAATGTCTATTTCTCGATTTATATTTTCCGTTTCCAGTTTTTTTAAAGTTTCTAGAATTTGATCATCAAGATAGCCTGTGAGGACTTTATGAATTTTGACTTTCTTAGGGTCTACGTCCGGGTAAATTTTAGGCCACTCACTCTCTTCGGCGACTGAAAAAATATGATCTACTGCAAAGTCGGATACGAATCGGTTGATGTAGTTCATTCGAATAAACTCATCCTGGCAAAGAATCGCTTTTTTAGCAGGATAATCTTTCAAAGGCATGAGTCTTTTGAGGTAAATGTCATAAGGCAAATTATTCCATCTAAACTGGGCGGAAAAAAAGTTATGGAATAAGATGAGATCGAAAGAAACGGCGCTTAAATACTTGGGCAAGCCAAAAGCGTAATTGCAATAATAAATGGAGTGTTCGCTATACTTGCCAAAACATTCCAAGTATTCCTTTATTGCTTGTCTTAAGGGTTGCGGGGCATAGTAATCATAAATCAGGAGAACATTCATGAAGGGCTTTTGGTTAAAAGGTTTTCATATAAATTAAGGTGGCGGTTTACAAACGTTTGAACCCCAAAGCGCTGTTTTGCCTCTTGTTCTATAGCCTCCTGATCAAAGAAATCAATATTTTTTTGACAATCGATCATCGCGTGGATAAGCTCTTCTTTCTTTTCCGGATTTACTAAATAGCCATTCGCTTTGGTCACGAAATCTTTTGGACCTCCCTTTAAAGTCGCAACAACCGGAAGTCCTGTGGCTAAGGCCTCAATATAGGCTACTCCAAAGGATTCCGCAAGACTTGGTAAAACAAAGGCATGGCTTTTAGAAAGGGCCTCTCGAACCCCTTCTCTTGTCGCTTGTCCGCATAAACGGACATGGCCGGTTAAATTTAATGATTGGATTTCACTTTGCAGCTGTTTTCTTAAAGGACCGTCTCCATAAATCGATAAACAGGTTTTGGGAGATGTTTTAACGACTTGGCTAAAGCTTTTTAAAAGAAAGGAAAGGTTTTTATCTTGAGTTAGATGGGAAACAGAAATCCAATGAAAGTTATCTTTTGGTTTTTCCTTTCTTTGTTTGAAGAAATCAGTATCCACGCAATTAGGCATAATATCAAATTTATGGTCTTGATTTGGTAGATAGTGTTTTTTCAAAACCGCGCTAATAGCGTTTGAAACAGAAAGAATTTTAGATGATTTTTCAAAAACCTCTTTTAAAATAGGGGTTGTCCAGCAAGTATCAATCGGGGATAAGGCGATTCCTTTTAAAAATTCGCCTAAATGCTCTGTAATTATAAAAGGAATGGAATAGGCATCGGATAAAGATTTCGCCGCGAAAGCACCCCAGAAAGCGCTTTGGGCATGAATTAAATCAGGCTTGCCAAATTTCTTGATGTAGCTTTGAAATAAGCTAAAAGAAGCTTTAATAAAAGCTTCTTTTTGTTTTTTGATTTGTTTTGGATAAAGATTCCAGCCATGGAAGAAAACCATTTCTAAAGCGTCTTCACGGCAAAAAGATTTTTGGAAATGATTATCTATAAGGTTAATTCCATTAAATTCCCGAAGCCGTCGAAGATCCGGATAGATCATGCGAATTTTTAGGCCATGATTTGAAAGCGCTTTAAGCTGCTCTTTAAAGAAAATGCCATTTAAAGGGTGGGCAGAAGTTGGGAACCAAGAGGGCAGCCAAAGGATATGCATAGGCTTTAATACCTTAAAATCAATCATGATAGCTTGAAAAAATCTTTAAGACAATCAAATGTGCTTAGCTTTTTTTAAAGCATATAAACCAAAAAAAATTATAATGTGCCCCATCAAAAATTATAATCGCACCCATTCTTAAAGCAAGAGAGAGATTATGAACTCCGTAAAATTTCTTCTTATTTCTTTAGCTTTCTTTTCCTTAAACTTTTGCGAAGCGGGACCTTGCATTGATGTCGTTATACCTTGTGTCAAAGGGGATTTGGAGATTCTTCCTTTTTGCATTAAAGGCATAAGAAAAAATGTGAAAGCAGCGAATCGAATCATTATTATTTCAAAAGAAAAATTAACAGATGATGCCGAATGGGTTCCGGAATCAAATTTCCCCTTCTCCAAAGAAGATGTCGCGATGCACTTGACAACAGATGAAGATTCTCGACGAAAATTATTAGACAAGGGCGGGCGGGCAGGCTGGTATTTGCAGCAGCTTTTAAAACTCTATGCGCCCTTTGTCATCGACGGAATTTCAGAAAATGTCCTTATCGTGGATGCGGATACTGTTTTTTTAAACCCTGTTACCTTTTTAGGAAATGACGGCTTAGGGCTTTATGATTTTGGCAACGAAAAACACCCGCCCTATTTTGACCATATGCAGCGGCTTTTGCCCGCTTTAAAAAAGGTTGATCCTAAAAAATCCGGGATTGTGCATCACATGCTTTTTCAAAAAAAATATTTAAAAGAATTGTTTGAAAAAGTCGAAGCCCGGCATCACCTTCCTTTTTGGAAAGCTTTTTGCTCTCAAGTTGCCCCGCAAGATCTTTTTTTCTCCGGGGCTTCAGAGTATGAAATTTATTTTAATTTTATGCTTTCTAAAAAAGGGTCTCGAATGATTCGCCCTCTAAAGCACCTTAATGTTTCTTCTATAAAAAATTTGGAGAAATATAAAAAGGAAGGGTATCACTATGTCTCTTGCCACTATTATCTCAGAGATTAAAGCCTTACGCTTCTGGTAGAAAGGAAAGACAGAAAAACGCCGGTTATAAAAAAATTTTAAACCGGCGTTTATAGAATTTAGTTAGGTAGCTTAGTGATGACGAAATAGACCTACAACTTGATCATGAGGCATATCTTGGTGGAAATAACCGCTTACAAAGTTAAATTCATAACCGGGCGTCGTTTCTAATTTTTTTAAAAGAGTTGAAGGTACTTGTTTTAGGGTTATATTTTAAACTCACCGTAAATAGTAAAAAAATCAGGAAGCACATCTTTCGGCTCTGAAACTTCAGTTTGATTATTAAAATTGCCTACAAGTTCCCAATTTGAATAGTGTACTGCATCTTCCTTGCGAATATCGTTTGATTTATTGATGACGCATAGACCCACAACCTGATCTTCAGGCATATCTTGAGAGAAATAGCTGCTTACAAAGTTTAGATCATAACCGGGTGCCTTCTCTAATTTTTTGAAAAGAGTGTAGGGCATGTGGTTGAGGGTTATAGAGTCGAAACCAGGGCAACAAGTGAAAAGATGAGAAAGTGCTTCTTCCGGCACTGAAATTGCAGCTTGGTCTTTTAAAATACTTACGAGTTCCCAATTTGAATAGTGTACTGCATCTTCCGGGGGGATATCGTTTGATTTATTGATGACGCATAGACCCACAAGATGCTCTTGAGGCATATCTGCTTGGAAATAGCTGCTAACAAAGTTTAGATCATAACCGGTCGCATTCTCTAATTTTTTGTAAAGGGTGTATGGCACTTGTTTTAGGGTTATAGAGTCAGAATTAGGGCAACATGTGAAAAGATGAGAAAGCGCTTCTTCGGTATCTGAAGCATCGGTTTGGTCTTTTAAAATGCTTAAAAGTTCCCAATTAGAATAGGGTGCTACATCTCCCATGAGAGTATCGTTCTCTTCTTTTATTACTTCTTCTTTGATTTCATCAGAGTACGCTTCAACTTGATCAAAATCACTCTCATCTTCCCCTTTTACATAACTTTGAAATGTAGGGTATTGCACTCTTGGGCTTTCCCCAGAAAAATATGAATTTTGAAATTGCATGGTGGTGCCTTTTTGTTTATTAAATAGTAATGTTATTATTAAGTTTTTATAGTTTAACAAAGTTAATATAATTAACTCAATTAAACTTTTTATAATATGAATAGTTTGCTTTATTAAGGAGGGCTTGATCACCCTTGCTGTCTCCGTAAGCGTAAAGTATCACGGAAGAAGGGTCTTGTTGAATTGCGTTAAATAATTTTTTTACTTTTTCTTCACCCCAGCAGTTTTGTCCAAGGAGGGTTCCTTTAACTCGCCCTTGTTCATCATAATCCAGCTTAGATGAAATAACCCCTTCAAAACCTTTTTCTTTGGCCCAAGGCGTAAGGTAGCAGTCAATAGAGGCGCTGACTATAAATAAACGGTGGCCCTGAGAGGCGTGCCAAGAAATTTTTTCCAAAGCCTCTTTTTTTACAAGGGAAGGCAGCTTACTTCTAGCATAAGATTCCCCAAGGAGCTGCATCTCTTCTTTCGTTTTACCTTTAAAAAAGGAAGTTAAAATTTTTTCTTTGGTTTTCTGCCTAGAATAGAGGCCTAATACAAAAAGAAGAAAGTAGGGGGCGAGAAGGGATAATTTTAAAAGAGTGACACTTATATTATTTGAAAAAAAAAGAAGAGGCAGCAAGCTGTCCCTTGTTGTGATCGTTCCATCAAAATCAAAAGCTGCAATCGTTTCTTTTGGGTTCATAAAATAAGGACCTTTATTAAATTACTAAGAATTTTTATTATGAGTTCTTCTTAAACGAATGTAAGATATTATATGAGTAAAAAAGTTTTAATAACAGGTGCCGCGGGATTTATTGGTTTTCATCTAGCTAAAGCTCTTCTAAAAAAAGGGGATGAGGTTTTGGGTTTTGATAACTTTAACCCTTACTATTCTGTTAAGTTAAAAAAAGAGAGGGTTAAAAATATTCCCGAATTAAAAGTTATTGAAGGGGATTTAAAAGACCAAAATAAGCTTAAAGGGCTTGTTGATAATTTTTCTCCGACTCATATCGTTCATCTTGCAGCTCAAGCAGGAGTTAGAGCCTCCCTTGAAAACCCGACTCTCTATGTGGAATCTAATATACAGGGATTTTTGAACGTTCTTGAAATTCTTAAATTAAAGCCTAGCGTCAAATTAATTTATGCCTCTTCATCTTCTGTTTATGGCACCCAAACAAAAGAACCGTTTTCAGAAAAAGATAATCTTGAAACACAAGCTAGTTTTTATGGGGTGACTAAAAAATGCAATGAGCTCATGGCGGCAACCTATCATCATCTTTATGGCATCCCCGTTTGCGGGCTTCGTTTTTTTACAGTATATGGACCTTTTGGCAGACCCGATATGGCCTACTATGGCTTTGCAAAAGATATTTTTAGCGGGAAACCGATTGAGCTTTATAATGACGGAAATATGAAACGCGATTTTACCTATATCGATGATATTATCGAGGGAACTCTTTCCGCCATAGACTATCCTTTTAAAAATGAAATTTTTAATCTCGGAAATAATGAGCCGACCTCATTAAATCAGTTTATCGATTTTTTAGAAGAGGCACTTGGCAAAAAAGCGATTAGGGAACTAAAACCGATGCAGAAAGGCGATGTCCTTTCAACTTACGCGGATATTGAAAAAAGTTCGCGTCTTTTAGGGTTTAAACCAAAAATAAAATTGGCAGAGGGTCTCAAACGATTTGCCGACTGGTTTAAAAGTTATGAAGATAAATGAATTTGAGAATTTTATTATTTTCATTTTTGTGATACTTTAAATAGATCCTTTTGATATAAAGAATTTTTGTTCCGTGACAATTCAGGTTTTCGCATGAAAAAGCTTTTTCCTATGATATTAGCTCTTGTTTTATCGGGTTGCTGTGGATCGACCGCAATCGATAGTTTTTCTGTTTGCGATGATCACGAGTCGCCTTGGCCTCTTGACTTAGACCAAGAGGATTGCGGCTATGTTGACGGAACGGAGATGACAAAAATAGTGATCTCCTACGCGGCTGAATTAAAGAGAAAGCACCGGCTGGAGCTCGAAGACTCAAGAATTTACTACGATACCAAGATTAATAAGCTTCGCTTGGATTTTTATTCTCAAGCGGTCATAGAACTTTGCGAAGCAAGACAGGTTCTTGTCGATATTGTGGATGGCTATTTAGAGAGAATCAACAGCAACTCCATTTTAAGTTTCCAAATGGATCCAAGACCATTTGATTATAAAAATATCGAAGTGCACATTACTTACGGCGCTTACCACATTTTATATGTAGACCCTTATTACATTGCTCACGTAACCTTGGAAGACGGTATCGCTTGGTACTTGGATGGTGAACTGGATGATAAAATGTCAGATTACTGGATGAAGCGTATCGAAAGCTATCCTAAAACTCGGGAAATTGCTCTTATTGACAGAGAAGTTAAACGTCTTGAAGAAGAAGAGAAAAGAGAGGCTCTACGTTTAAAACGCGAGAGATCCGGTCTCAAAGAACAGTATATCCTTAGCGATTAGACTTCTGAAGAATTAAATTTTATCCTAAGACAATCTCACCGTCAAAATGAGAAGAAATGGTCTTTTTTAGATCCCCCACTCGTCCTTGAACAAATTCGTTAATGCAATTGATAGAGGAATTTAAGCTTTCTTTATTGGATTCATTTTTATCTTTCATAGCGCTTAGGAATAAACCATGGATGCTATTGATTTTTGTCTCATCAATCAGAGCTTTTATTTTTCTTGAAAGATCTTTTTCAGGGATGCCTTCATTTGGTTTTTCAACCATTTCAAAATCAAACTCTAAATCGTTTGCGCTTGGGTCAATTTTTAGTTTGAATTCTTGTCCGGTCTCATTATCAGGTTTTTCAGATTTGTCAACCTCTTTGCCTTTTATATCTTCTTCATTCTCTGTTAGATCTTGAGGAAGGGAGACAACGCTTTCCGGGGTACCCACGCTTAATGTTTCGGGGTTTCCAACTGCTTTCTTTTTTTCTTCTTTTTCTCTTTTTCTTTTTGCTTTTTGTTTGGCCAGCTCCAAAGCTATTTTTCTATTTTCCTCAAGCTTAAAGTCCGTATCGATGAGTTGTTGTATCTCATTACAAAAGGATACGACATGCGTTTTGGCATAGGTATTTGCAAGAGCCTCTAAACCCATTTTTGAAATTTTATAAATTTCATCCATTTTTTCATTGCTACCGACAGGGTACCATTTTAAAGCGAGAGCGAATTCGTCTTTGATCGCCGATAAATAATCTCTTCCCGCCCCTGCAGATGGGTCTAAATAATAATACCAAGTTCGAGCGATCTTTGTTAAAACTCCCGGCTCCTGATATTCAAGGGCATTCGGTACAAAAATCAACTTTGTTTTATGAGGTTTAAAATGAAGAAGAGCGATTTGAACAACCGTAATGAAAGGAGATCGGAGGATGTCTGTATTTAGGGGTTTGATAGACTGATGGCTCGATTTTTCTTGGCTGTAGTAACCTGAAACAACGCTTAGTATAGCGCCAGTGCCATTGCAAATTGTTCCTAGAATAGTTCCCTCACCCAACATAAAAGATCCCTCTATACTTGAATCACAATACTCTCATTCATAAACGGTTCCACTTTCTTTGTCTACCATTTTACAAGCGGGGGCATGGAGGAAAGAATCGCTTTTGGATTTCCCTTAGAGAGAAAGCCAAAACGGGTCCCTCTATCGTAAAGTAAATTGAACTCAACATAATGAGACCTCATTTCTAGCTGGAGCTCTCTATCTTCTTCTTGATAGCTCATCCCGATTCTCCTTCTTAGGATCGGCATAATAGCGTCTAAAAAAGTTTGGCCAAGAGAGGTGACAAGCTTAAACCCTTCTTCAAAGCTTGGATAAAAGTGATCAAAAAATAGACCGCCAACGCCTCTTTCTTTCTTTCTATGAGGGATATAAAAGTACTCCTCGGCATTTTTGGAAAAAAGCGGGTAGTAGGACGGATCCAATTCATCTAGAGTTTTCTTCGCGACGCCATGAAAGTGTTCTTTGTCTTCATTAAAGGGAAATCCCATAGGGGTTAAGTCATAACCTCCTCCAAACCAGGATTTTTCTTTCGTTTCAAGAAAGCGAAGATTCATGTGAACTGTTGGGGCTTTCGGATTTTTCATATGCGTAATTAAACTAATACCCGTGGCGTAAAAAGCGCCTTCTCTTTCATCTAAGGGAAAATGAGGGCCGGCAACGGCTGAAAAATTAACTGCCGCTTTTTCAAAAACAGACCCTCTTAAAAGGGATATTTCCCCTCCGCCTTCCTGTTCATAATTCCAAGGCTCTTTATGAAAACGTTCAGAGGGTTCTAGCTCTTCGAAAGAATGAATGATTTTATCCCTTAAGGATAAAAAATATTGAGACGCGGCCTCTCTTTTCTCTCTTGTCATTTTCAAAGTCCTTCCTAAATTGTTTCCAAAGCGTTGGCTAAATTTTTCTAAAAGATTACTCCATCTTGAAAAAAACTATCCTTCTTTTTTTTATTCTTCTTTAAGCTGCCTAATTTTAAGGAAATGCCCTTTATGATCCAAAAGAAAAAAAATCTTCTTTTGAAAAGGGTAAAGACATTTAGATCCTTTGACCATTATCACGCTAAGAATTAGAATTTCATACCTTTTTATATTCGGGGTGAACGATGCAGCATACTCAGCCTAATTCAGTTTTAAGAAATTTCAATTTTCCAATAACGGGAGACCCTCAACCGTTATGCTCTCAAGCAAGCGATTTTTCTGATGATTCTCAGGAATTGCTTTTTCCCGCAACAGAACTTAAGAAGATTTATGAAGCGTCCGGTCTTTTAGATAGTGAAGGTTGGCTGCAATCTGATATCCCTTTTTCTTGTCTTAGGATTGATGACGCGACCTACAATCGGTTTAAGGCTTTTTTTTATAAACCGATAGAGTTTAAACCAAAAGACCTCTCCTTGATACCGAAATCTAAGGTTGAAAGAATTTTAAACCTTATTCAAGAAGTATCTTCTCTTTTAAAGGACCCAAGCCTTTTTCCTTTTTTTTATGATCATGAAACAAATGTTGTCTCTTTTTCTTTGCCTACATCCCTGCCGCACCTTTTGTTTTTCATAAAACAAGCCATTCCTTCTTTTTCCTGGGAAATTTTTGGAGGAGGGGCCATTGATTTTTTAAAAGAATGGCTCTTGCAGGTTGCAGAAACCATCCCCCCCTTGCAGGAACATAAAGAAAAATTAGCTCAAATTTTAAAAGAAAAAGATAAAAAGCCCTACGATTATGACTTCTATATTAATGCGCCTTTCTTTCACATCTCTCCTGTTAAAGCAGCCATAAACTATTATACAAGTCAAATTTTAGCAGCATTACCGCGTCTAAAAGATAAAAAAAATGAAATTGATTTTTTAGTTAGAGAACTTTGTTTTACCAAACTCGAAGACATCGAAGATTTAAGAAGTCAAGGCAAACCCTCTTCACTTTTTTCTTTCACAGATAAAGAAGGCTATAGCTTTGATTTTTTCTTTATCCATGAATCCAAAGCTTCCGAATCTTTGACTTCTTATCACGGCTTAAGATGCTGTTTGGATTGTTTATTTTTTGAAAATGACAAAAACTTTACCTATCCCAAGCCCTATTCTACTGTCTTTTCTCTTCCGCAAGTAGTATTCGATTACTTTCTTAATCAATTCCATTCTTTATCTCAAGAACCCAATGCATTGAAATTTTTATCCTATGAAGCAAGAGGCCTCTCAAGAAGAAAAACTGTTGAATATTTGCCAAATGATGAGAAGGAATCAGTTCAGTTTTTTGATGCACTTTTAAACTATCATTTAAACCTAAACAGTAACCGAGGCCTTCTTTTTCTACCTTGTTATTTTTTATGGATGCAAAGGGTAGAAATAAGTTCTTTAAAAGTATCATCAGATCTTCAGCTGTACAGCCATAAAATACTAGGAAACTATAAATTATCATTAGAGAACATTGAGACACAGCCTTTTGGAAAACTTATTTATAAAACCCTTTTAACTCTCATTAAAAAAGAGGGACATTCTTATTCCGAGTATCCTGAAAATGAGGGTGTATCATTTCAAGAGGCTAGTCTAATTTTCCCCTTAATCCTCTCTGTTTTAGCTCAAAGAAAAGCCTTAAATTCGATACCTGAGTTTTCTTACGAGATTTATTTAGAGGAAGAAGCCCTTCATTGCCATTTAGTTTTTTTTATGCAAACCCATAAAGTTTATTTTGAATCTAAAGCGGATTTAAAAACACTTCCCATTATTTTTGAGACCTTATTGCAGAAAAAAGCAGTGGTGAGCTGCCTTTTAAATCTATTAGGCCCTCAATTCAGCAACCGTGATATAAAAGAAACACATTCTGAGCCCTTTTTAGTCATAAAAAATGCTTTAGGAATAGCCTTGGAAAACTTATCTAAGAAAAGAAAATTTTCCCCCAACCAATATTTCTTGTGTTCTCTTTTAGAAATATATCAGCAAGAAAGAGAAGAGGTAATTTTAGAAAAAGCAATTCATCTCATTCCATTTCTTGATAAACAACGTTTCCCTTTTCAGAGTTTTGCCATATCTCTATTAAGACCTTCCTTGCATCGAAAAGATATCCAACTTGAGTATTGTAAAAGTTTAAGTGATTTTGTGGCGTGCTTAGCTCTTTATAAAGGCAATTTGCAAAGATTGAAAAGCGTATGGGATATAGCGTCGATATGCTTAAAAAGAAGAACCCTTTTAAGCGCATTTTATGGAATGAAAGAGAAAGTAAAAGATGGCAACCTTAAGGTGTACCTCCTCTGCAAAATTTCTCAATATAAAGATAGGGACTATTCCGTCTGCCATCATTTTTCCAAAAAAATTCTTACAAAAAATATCATGGCAGGGCTTTCAATTTCTTCAAAAATCTCCCTCTTAAAAACCGTCCTTGATTTGATGGACGAATGCGCTTCCTTGAAATTTAATGGATCCCAATATCAAGAAATCCTCTCTATTCAAGGTGAACAAGATCTTTTATTTATAGCTCTACTAAAGCTTGACCGCTATAGGTGGCTTAAACCGTCTCAAGAGTCAAACCGGACGCTTCTTAATTTATTGGATTATTTTATCAAGTCAAAACTAGATTTAGATAAAGTATTGGACCTATTAAGAATAGCAGCCCATTTAGGGTGTACTAATGAAGTCGATATCTTTTTCCAGAAATTTTTTAGGGCCGAGAATTCAAAAGATGCGCTACATGCTATCTTTAGTGAATTTTTAAAAGATGAAAAAAGGGAGGGTCTTGAAGATCTTTTCCTAAAAGTATTTTCTAAACTGGAAGTCCATTTTTTAGAAAAAAATCAATTGGAGAGTCTTTTAGAAGAAGTTTTAAACAGATTAGAAAATTCAGAATTCGCCTTTGAAAGCGTAAAAAAAGTGGCCATACTTTTTAAACCTCTTTCATCAAGAACTGAACTAATACAAAAAAAGCTTTTAACATCAGATAGAAGGACTTGGTTAAGGATCCATCGTTTTTTCATAGAGAAAGAGATCTCGGATCTTATCTTGAAAAAGTTTTCTTTACTGAATGATTTAAAGATAGAAGAGGTTTATGAACTCTTAGCATTCTATTCGGGGAGACAAAATGATGAGTTCTTTGCAAACTGTTTTCTTTCTATAACTCAAGTTATAAACCCTCTTCTTGAAGGTTATTTATTTCTTGATCTCTTGCTTTCTATTGCAGAATGCAGAGAGCAAAAATTAGCCTTAATTCAACAAGCTTTGGAAAAAGGAGGTTTAACCGGAAGAGAACCTAATTTTAAAAAGGTTTTAGATCATCTTTTAGAGTTGGGGGTTAGTCTTAAAACCATTTTGGGTCTTATAAAACCCTTAGGTTCAGATTCGGCCCTATTTTCCGAATACCAAAGACTTAACCGAAAAAAGGTGGAAGTCGAGGAAAAAGAAAATAAAAATAAATTTTTGGAAATTGTTCATGAATATTTTGAAGATAAAAACGATGATTTTTTTGAGGAATGGATAGATGAAAGGATCGGGCAGTTAAAAAAAGAACCTCTTGAGCCTTGTCAGCTTGAAAAACTTCTGACGGTCATTTTAGAAAAGGCCTTTTCTTCATCCTTTAAGGATAAAGCCCTTAAATTTTTACCTCTATTCGAAGATTTTGATAAGAAAAAAAAGATAATAGAAAAAAACCTCTCTATTTTAAACAGCGATGCCAAGATAAGAGTGCACCAATTTTTTCAAGATCCTGAAGTTTCTAAATCTATATTTGAATCTTTGATAACTTCTAATGAATCTTTAAATTGCGCGATGACCTCCCTTCTTAAAACGATTGTGAAAGGAAAAATTGATGAGGATTTTGCAAGGGTACTTCTTAAATGGGTCGAAGATTTAATAAAAGAAGGAAGGGCCCTTGATGGATCGCTTCTTTTTCAAGCCTTGGCATCCATTGAACCGCAAAATAGCATAAGCTTAAGAATTTTGGCTTTAAGCCTTAAAGAAGGCTGGATAAGAGGAAAGGAAGACAAAAATGAAGAAGTTTGGAAAGCTTCCTGGAAAGCTATAAGCTCGATTCCTTTCGATAGCTCTATAGGATCCTTATTGGTAGCAAATCGTAAGCTCCTTAATGGCTCTTTAGAATCAGCTTTATCCTTTTTAGAGCCGATTCTACCTCTTGTAAACCTTGATGAAAACGAAGATCTTATTTTTTTATTCGAAGGAAGAAAAGAATTAGATCCAAAATTCGAGAATGTTAAGGAATATTTAAAGAGTCGTTTTGGAAAATTTGTTAAGGAAAAAAACTTACAAAAAATTGAAGAAGAAGTTATCTCGGATTTCTTTCCTTTTATAAAAGAAGATTCCTTTTTAGAAATTCGAATGGATGCGATAGAGCTTTTACTCGAGCATCAAATCCTTATGCCTTGTGAATCTTTCTTAAGCGAGCTTTCAGTTTTATTACAAGGTAATGATTATCAAGAACAAGCAAAAAAAGTTTTAGCAAACTATGTAAAAGCGTCTTTCCCAAACAAACCTCAAAAATTCCAAGCGCTTATCTCACATTTAAACCCCATTATTCAAAAAACTAAAGATAATGCTCTTTTTGTTAGCATCCTCCAAGCTATTTTTAAACCGATTTTGTCAAAAAGGGAAAAGCCCGATCCAAGCTTTATTAGTCCATTAATGACTTCATTTGCACATCTTAAGGCGAGAGGAAAAGAATATCCCTCTCTCTTTTTAGATTTCTTAAGTGGGATGCCAAACGCGCAAAAAGAGCAAGCCCATATAATAGCTAAGGAAATACTTAATCTTTTCGAAGAAATTAAAAAAATCAACGAACATAAAAATAAAAATGAAGACACTTTTAAACTTGTAATTCATTTGGAAAGCTGGATTTCATCTCCATTTTCAAATGAAAAACTATTTTTGTTTCTTCTTGAAAATTATGAGAAAAGCGATTTTAGAATCGGATTGGAAGAAGTTCTTTTAGAAAATTCGCAAAAAAGCGAGCGCACACGATTGCTTCAATCTGCTTTAACCACCTACAACCCCTTTAGTTCCTTCAAAAAAAGACCGTTCTTAAGTGAAAAGCAAATGAAAGGATTAGCCTTTCATATAGAAAATTTATTGAATGAAAAGCTAACGCAAGAAGCTCTTTATTGGATCGAATGGGGGATTTCCAAATTAGAAACTCGATTAGTGAATGCGTTTCTTAATCTATTGGATTTTTCCCATCCTGCAATGAATAAAGAAGTCTTATTAAAACTCTTAAATAGAATGAGCAGTTTTGATTTTTCCAAACTCTTTTCTGCCATTATAGAAAAAATAGATGAGCTTGATCGGAATGAAAGACTCAATTTCTTGAGAGAAGTTGAAAAAATAGATTTAAAGAAGATCTCTTCTTCCTCAGAGGATTTCCAAAAAGGATTGGATTCACTTTTAAAATTAAGTAATCTTGCTGAAGAGGAAATAGTGTTTGTATTGCCTCTTATCAAAATATGGCGTGGTTTCAATGAGGAATTTTTATTTGATCTTTGCTCAAAGGTTAAGGAAAAAAATTTCTTTAACCTCTCTCGTTTAGCTTCTCTTTTTGATCATAAAACCATTTATGATTGTTTTTCAAAGGCCAAGCCCTTTTCCGGCTTTCTTGCTATTTTCTTTATGGAAATTACTAAGGAATCAAATTTTCCTTATAAAAAAGAGATGCTTGAATCGCTTTTTGAACAAGCAAAGATAAGTCCTGAAGAGAAAAAAGATCTCCTTTCTATTTTATTCAGCAATCAAATCAGCCGGATGAATAAGTTTCCAAGCGCAATAACCGGACAATTTCTTGAAGAGACAGCTTTCTTATTTGGCTATGAAGAGACCTTGGAACATGAGAGCGGGCTCTCGATGCTTAACTGTCTTTACGAGCATCTATGGCAGCAACGTGTAAAGGTTTCCTTTGAGTCTCTTTGGGCCACCCTGCTATTGGTTAAAGAGAGTCGTTGCGAAGCCAAACAAATCGATCAAACATTAGGCACTATTATTAAAATCTTATCTATAGCAAACCCCGATGGCCAATTTTCAATAAAGGGCATGTCGGCTTTTCTCTTTGAGCTATATTCCAGAAATTTAGGAATTTCACCTTATTTTTTCTTCAAATTGCATTTAAATTTGGGTCTTACCGACGCGGATGAATTTGCTTCTCTATTTTCTTTACTTGTTGAAAAAATCTTAAGTGGTAAGGAGGATCCGGCTAATGCTCAACCTATTTTAACAGAGTTTCTCTTAAATGGTTTTGTGTCCTACGAAAAGTTTCCGGAAATTCTTGCCTGGTGTATCAAACACATTGAAGATGAGAATATGCCTTCATTTAAGGATTTGCTCTCTCAAGCTATCCTTAAAGAAGATCCTATCCGGTTTGAAGCTCTTTTAGAAGCATCGGAAGCCGGAAAGAAAAGTATCATTCTCAACCAGGAAGCAAGATTAAAGATTCATAAGCATGCGCATTTAAAAAATTTTTATTTGACCAGCAATCAAAATGATTTTTTTGTATCTCTTGGAGCGTATCTTCAGGAAATGCCTCTTTTTGGTTATGGTTCTGCAAATGAAAGAGAGCTTACAAGCAGCCTTATAATCTCTTTTGTTTATCTGTTTGCTAAAACTGAACAGGTGCCTACCGTTCTTTCCGTCTTAAACAATCTAAGTTTAAGGGCTTTAGAATACTATGGAATAGAAGTTGAGAAGAAAAAAGTCGAGTCAAGCATGGCCGGAAGAATCATGCTCTTTTCGGAAGATAGCTGTGCTATTGATTCTCTTTTTAAATTAAAGGCGTCTAAAGAGACTGTTAAGTCCCTCATGAATTTAAGAACTCGTTTTTTAGAAATTGCGATAGAACTACTTCATCAACTAATCGTAACCGAGTCTCTTAATTTAACGCTTCAAGGTAAAACTTATGGAGTGGCCAAGAATATCTTATCGAATTTGATCATTTCAAGACCCGATGCTATAACAAAATTCGGGCCTCTATTTAGGGACTTTATTGTATCTCCTTATGCGCTCCGTCAAGAAGAGCTTATGGATTACCATTTGGAGTTGTCAAAAGATTTAATCTATTCTGTTTTAACCGCTATGGCCTATATTCCGGAACACCAAGAAGTCTTATTTGAAGCATTTGCTTATATCGAATTAAAAACCTGGGCAGATGCCAAAATCAGTCCCTTACGCAAAATAGAATTAGTGGAAAATCTAGTAGATTTTCTTATAAGTCAAAAAGAGATTTTAGCTTTAAAACACGGCTTTAATATGCTTGCTTGCGCCGGCTCCTATATATTTCATAGTCATATAGATCGTTTTTGGAATCTAATGGAAAAGTTGTTTGTTGCTTCGAAAGAATTTATTCACATTCCCGTCAATTTAATTGTTAAAGGTACGAATATTAAAGAGTTAGGCATTGAAAATGTGATTAAAGGAAATGTCAAAATAGAAAAAATCTTAAATAATATAAAAGTTTTAGAAGGAAGCAATTTTGAAAAGAATTTTAAAAAAATAATGGGTAAAAAATTAATAGAGCCTTTTTATCATTGGATTGGACTAGCCCTTATTCCTAATGATAAATGTCTTTTCGAAAATGAAAAGTTGGAGGGTCAGTATTTTGGAGAAAAAATTTGTATACGCTTTTTTAGCTATCTCTATGAGATTGGGACTTTCCGTGAAGTAATCCAAGAGGGGACAGATGAATTAGCCATTATGAATCAAAATAATAGCTTTATTCGAAAAATGAAAACAATGGATTTTCTATTCAGTTTTGCAAAATTAGCCCACGGGCAAAATATCTTTAAACGCAATCCTATAAGATATTTCGAGACGATTTCTGAACTCGCCTTTACAGTCTATGAAGAATACGATTCTTTGATACAAAAAGATCCGAGATTTGAAATGCTTGCAACAAGCAGCCCCGAACTTAAACATAGCCACACCTTTATAAACATATCTGATGCCATGATGGATCCGGAGGAAGAGGAAATTAAGGAGCTGCAAATTTTAAATTTAAGAAAATGGTTTACCCTTTTCTTTAATTCTAAAAATGCAACAAGAATAAAGTTTATAACTTCTTTACTTAAGTCCTATTATTTTATTAGAAACCCTTCCGAATTTTTCTATTTTCTCTCTCGAGTGGAAGAAACGCAGCGTTTGGCTCTCATTCAAAGAACGCAAGGATTTTTTGAGGAGATTACAAAATCTGTGTTTAATGCAGAACTTCTCTATTCTTGGTTATCTCATGTTTTTAAAGATAAATCCTTTTTTGAGGTAGCTAAGCAATGGTTAATGAATGATAGGATGCTTGAACTCTATATTTTAAAACCATCGGAGGTTACGCAATTTTTACCTTTTATCGAAAAAGAAGAACAGCAGTTGCTTATAAAAAAACTAAACAATTTGCTGATAAAGGAGCCTACTTCCATTGAATCTTTAAAAAATAAATTCCTTTGGATTGAGACTCTTTTATCTAAAAATCTTGACCGGGTGTTTGTTGATGAAATAATTGCAAATCTTAAAGAAACGCTAACCCAAAAGAAAAATTTAGCAGTTTTTACCTCAAGGCCTTCCTTTGTTTTAGATTTTCTTCCTTTTTTAGATAAAGAAGAAAGCTCTATTCTTTTTAGGGAAATGAATGGGCTTCTTTTAGGTCAAAAAATTTGCTTGGAATCCTTGAAATCGTTAGATGATTGGATAGTTCATTTATTTAAAAATCAAAAAATTGAAGGGAGGAAGGAGGCGAAAGCGTTGCTTGATATGCCTAGATTCTTAGCCTTTTATTTTGAGAAACCCGAGCTTTTATTTGGGTTGTTTCCTTTCCTAAGGAAGAGGGAAATCATAGGGATAGTGGAAAAAATAAATGCTGAGTTAATCAAACACGCGGCGCCGAAATCTTTGGATCACTTTCATGGCTGGCTTTCTAATTTGGTTAAAAGCGATGACCCTAATTTAAAAAGCAAAGGAAAACAACTGTTTTTTCAAGCCTTAAAAAAAGGTTTTTATAAGGAAAATCCTGGTTTATTAAAGGATGAAAGCTTTAAAAAAGCCTTGGAATGAAACCTAACCATTTGACCTTGAATAAATCCTTTTTTGAACACAAAATGCCCCGTAAGGAATTTTAAGTGAAAGCGTTTATCATAATCCTTTTTTTTATCTCCTTTTTTTTCATTCTATGGGTTTGGGTTTCTGTCGTATTCTGGAGTTTAAGAAATGGCATCTCACCTATGCCGACTTCAGATAAAGCAAAGAATAAAGCGCTCGCTTTAATGTCTAATGAGACACAAGGCATTGTTTATGATTTAGGTTCCGGTTGGGGAGGAATGGCTATACAAATCGCTAAAAAGCTTCCCCACTGCCAGATCATTGGCTTTGAAACATCCCCTGTTCCTTTTTATACTTCTCTTCTTTGGAATAAGATGGAAAGGCTAGCCAACTTAAAATTTGTTAAAAAAGATTTTTTTCATGTTAATTTAAGCGATGCCTCTATTGTTTATTGCTATCTTTATCCCCGCGCAATGCAAGACCTTAAAGCTAAATTTGAAGAAGAGCTGAAGCCCGGCACCATAGTGATTAGCAATACATTTTCTGTTCCCGGATGGGACCCGGTCCAATGCTTGCAGCTAAACGATATGTACCATACTCGTATCTATGCGTATGTTAAAAGCAATAGCAATGTCGATGCTCTTCATGCCAAACCAAAACCTATTTGAACTTTTAAGGTCTAAATGGAAAGTAAACCGCTAACATCTTTTGAGGAGTGGGTCGATTTTTTACAGCTTCGTTTTGCTATAAAAATAGGGGTGGCCGCGACCTTAGGGCTTTTTCTAGGGGTTGGTTTTAGCCAGGTTTTAAATAGACCTGATGCGCTTGTAAGCGGAATGTGGACTGTCGTTACTGCAATTGTTGTGGTTCAAGCTCATCTAGGGGGCACCTACATGGCTGCATGGGTTCGTTTTTTAGGAACCCTTGTCGGTATTTTTGTGGCAGGAATATCAACTGTCACTTTAGGGTCGAATGCTCTCTCGCTTGGTTTTAGTAATTTTGTTACGGTTATGCTTTGCTCTCTTTTAAGAATCAAAGACAGCGTTAGAATAGCTTCTCTTACAGTGACTATTTTAATGGTCCTTTGGCGTTTAAAACCGGATATCAGCCCTTGGACTTTCGGCTTTTTTCGCTTAATGGATTCCTGTCTTGGAATACTTGTTGCCGTCATAGTGACCCATTCCCTTTGGCCTATGAATGCGACAAGCAGAGTTCGCTTAAACATTGCTATCATCTTAAAAAAAATGAAAAATTTATTTCAGGAGATTCTGAAAAAAGATGGCGAAGAGAAGCTCTATGAGAAAGAAAAAAGGGAAATTGTGGCGCTTTTAAGAGAAACAAACACTTTCCTTGAAGAATCCCGTATTGAAATAAGGACTCGCACCTCCATAGAAGATTGGATGTTTATCTTAGAACATCTAGAAAGAGCCTATGAAGCTATTTTAGATTTAAAGTTAGCCCGAAAAAAATATGTCCAAGAATTTATTGACCAAGGGTTAGGGGAATCTACTAAAGACACAATCAGAAAAACAAATAAGGCGATGGATCAGCTAGCCGATATGTTTGAGAGTAAAAAAGCGGGAGATCGTCCGGTTGACCTTCTCGGATCATTAGAGCTTTTAGATTTAGAATTAAAGAGGATTAGAGAAGGGAAAATGACATCATCCTTTTCCCTTCAAGAAATTGAAAGCTTTTTTGTTTTCTTTTTTAACTTGCGGCTTTTAGGTGAAGAGCTTTGCAAATTGGATAATAGGGTTCATCAAATCTATGCTCAAGCTCAATAAGGCTTATCTAATAAAGCTAATGATTTTGAAATATATGCCGCAATCTTAATTTTTTTGTCTATTTGGACAAGTTCGTTACAAGCATTTTGCAGAATTGACAGTATTAATTTTTTATTTTCTAAATTACTCGAGGAAAAAAGTGCAGGTAGAATTTCGATTATATTATTTGTCTTCAATTGCGATGAGGCGGTAGTTAACCATAAATCAAACAAAGAACCACCTTCTACTAGGTTTAAATCAAAACAAGTCCTTAAAAAAGCCCCTGTAGCCTCCATGTTCTTCTTAAAGTCATGAGAGATCGGAATTTGTTTTATACTGCATATAAGTGATTGATAAACAAGGTGTTGCAAGTTATTTTTAAAGTTGAGAATTCCAGGTATTTTTTTCAGGCAAATTTCAAAACTTTCAAAAAAATCCGGGAGTCGGTAATTCGCTTTTTTTGAGGAGAGCGAGTAAGTGATGAGGTGTTCGTGAACTTCGGTCAATACCTCCGGATTCGGAATTATTTCTATCCAAAAATAAAGAATTTTTTGAAAATCTTGAATAGCCTCTTTTTCTTGATAAATATTAAAAAGTTTAAACATTTCAACATAGTCTTTGGAAGATAGAGCAGTCATTTTATCAACTAAGGCAAAAGATCTATTCTCAATTGTTTTTGGATCTGAAAGAATCATGATTTTAAATAAGCAGCAAAGAAATTGAATTTTTTGCCTTTGTTCCTCTGAGGTGTAAACCAAAAAAAGCAAAGTCTTCTTGAAAATGTTTGCCAAATGAATTCGGGCTGATTGATACTCCGAGTATTTCTGCCATCGTAAACTTGCTAAACAGAGGAAGAGGTCTACAAACACATCCAATTGTAAAGGCAAGAAATTTTTTGTGCATAAAGCCAGATGATATAGGATTTTCAACCCCCTTTCCTTCTTACTTAACGTCTTGATGTAATTGAAGTACTCATCTAGAAGTTCAGATGCTAAACTTAACTCGAAAAAGCTATATCCTTCTATGGCCTCCAATAGACTAGTGGTGTTAGCAAAATAAGTGGGTCTATTTAGCAATCTTGGATTAAAGAGGACTTTTTTTAGATAGATAGCGACTTGCTTTTGTGGAGTGGAGGGTTTTAAAGAGCTTCTAACTTGTGTAAAAATGGACTTTTCTAAAATATTTTTTGTTTCTTCGCTATTTGCGCTTTTATAACTTAGAAAAAGCTCATCTAAATATTCTTTTTTAAGAGCAATCGTTTCTTTATAGAACTTCATTTTAAATTCCATTTGATCAAATTTAAATCGAGGGAAGCATAAAAATAAAGTTTCTTCAAGTTGGTTAAATCCCTTTAAGTCGCCTCCTTTTTCCATAAAAATTAAGGGGATTCTTTTTAGAATACGAAACCCTATTATTTCTTTTTTAATTCCAAGGTGGTTTTTAGAAAGAAGGGATTGCAGAAGAGGAAACAAGGTTAAAATTTGTTCCGGCGTGGATTGATGGATTACTTTTAAAAAATTTTCAAGGGCAAATGAAATAAAGTCCTGGTAGTTTTCCCCTTTGATATTGTGCTTAACATCTGCAAAATTTAAAAAAGTTAGAACAAGGATCGAGGTTTCCGGTTTTAAACATCGAAGGAGTTTTGGAAAAAAAGAGGTAAAAATTCTTCTTCTTTGACTTAACCGTCCCTCCTGGTTAGTGACGGGTCCTTTTATTTTTTTTAAGTTAAACCACGTTTGCAAAACAAGAATCGCATAATCGGGGTGATCTTCGGATACTTCCGCGACCACTTTAAGAAGGCTTAAATCTTTTGGATAGTAAGAAAGAAGAGATTCTTGGATTTTGTTAAACTCTCCCGTCCAAAAGGCAGGGTTTTCGGGATTCCTGACTGTTCTTATTTTCTTTGATATCTCTTTTAAAACAACGGGTAGATAAGAATGTTCGATTTTTTTCTCTTTGATAATGATCGAGATCAATTTCATCAATAAAAGCGTAATCGAAGCGTTATCCTCATTCAATTTAAAAAAAATAAAGTCTACGCTTCCCGGTTTGAATTCCAGATCTAAAACCTTGTTTTCTTCTATAAACTCGATTCTCAACTTTATAAGGCTAATTATGGTTTGAGGATCATGTTTAGGGTAGTTGTCTTTTCCATTTGTATCTAAAAGAGCTTTTTGAAAAAGATTTGAAGTCGATTCAAGACTTAGTGCTGGAAAATCAGCCCTATTTAAAAGTAATTTTACAGCCAGATCTCGATCCTCTTGAGTTAATTCCTCTAATTGCAGGTTAAAGAGGCTTGTCATCTTTTCGAGGTGCTTATCTCTTAATAAGAGTGTCAGAGGATTATTATTGAAAGTGCTTAAAAAACTTCTTGAAAAGGAACTACTTTTTTTTTCACACATCAAAGAAATAATTTTAAGAAGTCTTGTCTCGTTAAATATTTTTTTGCGATGCTTAAAAAGAAGGCTAAAGCAGACATAAAATCTAAAAAATTGATGCTTCCCTGAATTTTCTGCGTTTTCTAAAATAGTCTCAAGAAGGGATTCAAAATTAAAATTGTGAGAATCATTTTTTATTATCCAATTAAGAAGTCCATAAACTTCATTGGCATTCATATAAATAAGAAGGTCGTAAAGCCTTCTTATGGTATTTTCATGGCGTAAGGTCAAGAGGGGCAATAGGTCTTGTAATAGATTTAATCGGATGGCCTCAAAACTTCGTAATCTTTCTAAGATAATTTTTTGCAATAAGAGAGAAGAAAAGCGGAGTTTCTTTTTACTTTGGAAACAAATACAGAGATAGGCCATTTCCAAAGCGGTCTCATTTTTTGTCATTTCAAAATGATTAAAACATAGCTTGACTATGGTTTTGAAAAAAAGATCAATGTCTTCATGACTTAATTTTAAAACATGAATAATGGTTTTTACGTTTTCGAAATTGCCTTTCTTAAGCTCTAAGGTTACAAGATCTTTTATAAGATCGTTTTTTTTCTTATGGGATTGAAAGAGGCTTTTGATTTTGGAAAACACCTCTAAAATCCACATGCCCTTAGATCTTGCTATAGCCTCTTCTATTAAAGAGAAAAGGTCTTCTCCAAAAGCTGTTTTTAAAGCTATTTCTTCTTCTATTATGCCTTTACCGTTGAAAACTATGATCAATCGTTTAAGAAGATTCCAACCGGCTTGATTATCTTTGTCTTTATAGTTTTGAAGAAATAATTTTTTACTTAATTCCCCTGGTAAATGCCATTTACAAATTTCCTCTGCTCTTGCCTCTTTTATTTCATAACGAATCGCATCTCCAATAAAAGTCAACAAATTGAGATGGCTTTCAAGATTATTATTTGTCCTTAATAAATCAAGGGTAAGCTTGAGAAGGAGGTTTCGGTCAGGAACTTCTTCTTTAAATACGTTAAAAAAAAATTGCTCTGACAGTTTATAAAAGCACTCTCGACTTAATTCCTTTGAGGCTCTTGATAGTAAGGACTGGCATTGAGGGTCGGGACATAATTCAATTAGTCTTTCAAGATTTAAAAAAAGAAGCTCCAGTAGAATGTTTTTTTCCTCAATGCAAAGTTCCATTTGATAGGGACATAATAAAAGAGCGCAATTCCGAGCGAGAGTTGAAGGTGAGCTGTCCTTAATTTTTCTCTGCATGCTTTCTTTATTTTCTAAAAGTTGATGCACTTCATTAAAGACCTCTTCCTTACTTAAGAAAAATTCTTTTTTTAGATTAGATTTAGCAGGCCATGGGCTATCACTACTTTTTTCAGGAAGGGATGAGATATGGTTCATATCCAGTTCACATAGGGTTATTTTTTAGGTTTTTTTAAGTCATACTAAAGAGTTCATTTGAATTATTGTATCTTAAAATATCCTCAACAGGGCAAAATTATTAAAGTAAATAGCCATTGACAATAGACAAAAAGGTATTATGTAATGAAATGTCCCTTTTGTAATCACTCTGAGCTTAAAGTCACAGATTCAAGAGAAGCTCCTGAAATCAATGCCATAAGAAGGCGCAGAGAGTGTCTTAATTGCCAAAGACGTTTCACAACGTTTGAAACCTTTCAACTTGTTCAACAAGTTCTTAAAAGAGACGGTCGATATGAGGACTTTGATGAAGGCAAGCTAATTCGAGGATTAGAAGCGGCTTGCAGACATACTACAATTAGCCATGAGCAAATGTTCGCTATAGCCCATCAAATCACATTTACTCTTATGCAAAGACAAGTAAAAGATGTCACTACGAAAGAAATAGGGGAGATGGTCATGGCAAAACTTCAAGGCTTAGACCCGATTGCCTATATTCGATTTGCCTGCGTTTATCGACGGTTTACAGACCTTGGTGATTTAATGGAAGCAATCAAGTTTGTGCAAGATCAGAAAGAACCTGTCTTATCTAAAAAATTTTGATTGGCTATCTTTTGATTGATAAGGTCTTTTCTATTCAAATAAACTTTAGAAGACCGCCTGATACAAAATATTGAAAAATAAGAAGATATTAACTAAACTCTTGACATCTTTTTAGAATTTAAAAATTTGTAGACAGAAATAAGTCTCTTAGGTTAATTAAAGTCGCCTCGGCACTAAACCGTAGTGCTCTTTTTGGGGGCTTTACTATCAATGCGTTAAATTGCAAATACCGCTACGGTAAAAGTTAATATATTAAAAAATATCTTACAATTTCGCGGCTTAAGTTCATGATTTAAGTAACGCGGATAAAAGAAATACTCTATAATTAGGAAAAATTTGAAAGTTTAACAAGGCTTAATGGATTAACCCTTTTCGTTAACTTCCCTCTTATAGAAGAAACATTTCGTTTTAAGGAGTTCAAAGAATGCCTCTTAAAAAAAAGGAAGTAGACCAATTTAAAAAGCGTTTAGAAGAAATGCATCAGCAAATTCTAAAGCAATTGCGTGGGACTACAGAGGAAGTAAAAAAACCTGATGAGGCTACCGGATATTCGCAACATCAAGCCGACCAGGGTACCGATGATTTTGATAGAACCATTAGTCTTGAAGTGACAACTCAAGAGTACAATTTGTTGAGACAAATTGAAAGAGCGCTTCAAAAAATCGCTGATAATACTTATGGAATCTGCGATGTAACAGGCGAGGAAATCCCAAAAGCTAGGCTCGACGCTATTCCCTATGCTACTATGACAGTCAAAGCTCAAGAGCAGTTGGAAAGAGGGCTTATTTAAATAATGTTTTACATTATTTAACGAAAAATTGGAGTTTTAGCTAATTTCTTTAGAAAATATTCTGAAGTGTGGCATCTTTAAATCGCCAATTTTTCGGTAAGGCCTTTAATCGTCTCCTAAAAAAAGTTGCAATCAAATTTCATGAAAAATTCCCTAACTAGCCTGAGGCTCCTGAAAAATCGAAATTTTTTATTTTCGCTTTCTCTTTTTGCCGGAGTTCTTTTTTTTGACCAGTGGCTCAAGTATGTGGTGCAGAATAAACTTCCTAAGATGTGTTTCTTCTGCTCTTACCCCTATGGCGGTTTTGGCGTTTTCAAAAATTTTTTAGGTGTTCAGTTCTCTATTGTGCATACAGCCAACAAAGGGGCGGCTTGGAGTCTTTTTTCTGAGTATCAAGAAGTCCTTTTACTGTTTAGAATCGCCCTTATCTTATTCCTCATTTTTTATGCCTGCCGATTTTCTTTTGGAAAAACTCTTTTTTTTCCTTACGCTCTTTTGATCGGGGGCGCGATTGCAAATATCATAGACTACTTTACATATGGTCATGTGATCGATATGTTCTATTTTGTTTTTTGGGGATACAGCTACCCTGTTTTTAATATTGCCGACACAGCTATATTTATTTCTGTCGCCTGGATGGCCATGGCTTATTTATTTGAGTTAAAAAACGGACAGATTGAAAGAAAGGCTGTCAAGTAAATGGATCCCGAAATTCAAATAGGGTCTTCCTCCTATCCAAAGCCTTTGGAAGCGTCTAAATTTATAAAAGCTCCCATGCTTCTTTCGGAAAATGAACTGAGGCTTCTTTTTAAAACTTTAAAACCTTTTTGGCTTTTTAAAGCCGGAGGGGTGATAAAAAATCAAGATTGGTTAATTCCGGAAGAAAGCTTTATCGAAAATTATAAAGAGACGGTTCTGAATCAAATAGAAAAAGCAAGCCATCCTCAAGAATTAAATAGAGCCTTATTTGCTGCATTTTTAACGAACGATCCCGATTCTATCTTCAGAATTCCAATCAATCACGAAACAGATCTACTAAAAATAAAAAAACCGATCATTCAAGTTCAAATGCATACCCTTTCTTATTCCAATGAAGATGGGCAATTTCGATCGATGGTTTTTGGGGAAGGCTCCTTTTTCTTTGGCCTTTTATTTTCGTACCCGCAGCTTATGAAAAATCAAGAGACGGAAGAAATTATTAAAATTGATCAAAGCCCTCTCTTTCCTAATACAAACATTTTTAAAAAATTACTTGTTTGGCAAAGGCAAAACACGACGCCAACCCCCTTTATCGTCAATAATGAGCGAATCAATTTTCCGGCACGGATTGGTAAAGAATGCTACCGTTTTATCAATAATCACCCGGCCCTTCTCTCGCAAGGTTTAAAAGTTGCCCTCCCAAACAAAGGTTAAGCCGAAATGAAAGTTTCAATTTTATCGATAGGCAATGAACTGTTAATGGGTAAAATTGCGAATACAAATGCAGCCCTCATTGCAAAAGATTTGACTCGTTTGGGGTTGAAAATCTCCGCTATATACATGATTCAAGATGAAAAAGGGGAAATACAAAAAAAACTTTCCCTATCTCTTGATGAGAGCGATTGTGTCATTATTACGGGAGGCCTTGGGCCGACACTTGATGACATTACAAGAGAATCAGTTGCTGACTTTCTTAATTTAAAAATGGCCTTAAATGAACCCTTAAAAATTCGCCTTAAAGAAAAATTCGGGGAGTTTAAGACCTTGGCTAACCAAGCAAGTGTTATTGCCGGGGCCGAAATACTTGAGAACCCTTATGGAACAGCGCCCGGACAACTTATTAACTTGCAGTCTAAAAAAATCTTTCTGCTTCCGGGGGTTCCCTATGAGATGGCGTATCTTTTAGAAAAAGAAGTTCTGCCTAGAATTAAAATAAAAGAAGCGGGCGGAAAAGAAAAAACTTTTTTCATGACCGACCTTAGAGAAGGGGACGTAGACCCTTTTTTAAGAGAGTTTAAGAGTAAATATCGAACTTTAAGTTTTGGCATCTATCCAAAACCTGGGCTTCTTGAGATCATAGCTTATGACTTGCCCGGTGGATTAAGGGAAGGTGAGTTTGAAAAAGTTATTCAAGAAATCAATCAGAAATACAAAGATTACATTTATGATTCGACAAATGGGCTTATTGAAGAAGGGCTTCAGTCTCTTTTAAAGAAAAAACAATTATCTTTAAGTCTTGCTGAATCTTGCACCGGCGGCCTTGCGAGTTCCAAAATCACTTCTCAAAGGGGAGCTTCTTTAGTTTTTAAGGGGTCATTGATAGCCTATTCTAATGAAATAAAAGAGGATTTGCTAAATGTTCCCCATGAAACATTGCAAGAAAAAGGAGCTGTAAGCTTTGAAACAGCCTTAGCTATGGCAAAAAACGCTCTTCTTAGGTTCAATTCGGATATCGGAGCTTCTATTACAGGGATTGCAGGCCCGGACGGAGGGACTTTAGATAAACCTGTCGGAACCATTTTCATGGCCTTGGCTTTTAAAGATAGTCTTCCAAAAGTTAAAAAAATACAGGCTTTCGGCTCCCGAGAAATGATCCGGGAAGAAGGGGCAAACCGTCTTCTTAGTTTTTTATACCATACGCTTAAATTTTAAGGTCACCTCATGCAGCCCACCGATTACGAGTTCATCCAAAAAAAGGTTTTGAGAGAATTCGTTTGTGACCTTGACTTTCCAAAACTAATTTAAAAGGGTATCCAATGCTCCTGACCAGTTTACAAAACCCAAAAATTAAAAGAGCTGTCAAATTAATGCAGCGAAGAGCGCGAGAGGGGGATCAAGCCTTCCTCATCGAAGGGCATCGAGAATTACTTAGGGCTCAGGAATCAGGCCAAAAATTAGAATGTTTATTTTATTGCCCCGCTCTCTTTTTAGAGGAGAATGAAGAGGCCCTTATAGAAGCTTTTAGAAAAGAGAAGGTTGAAATTTTTGAATGCATAGAGTCTGTATTTAGAAAAATTTCCTATAGAGATAGACCGGATGGGCTTATCGGGATAGGGCGTAAGCATCATAGAACCTTGAGTGATTTAGAAGCGCTTATAAAAAAAACAGAAAATCCTCTCATAATTGTGGCAGAAGCTATAGAAAAGCCTGGAAATTTGGGAACCATTTTAAGATCGTCTGATGCTGTCGATGCCACAGCTTTAATAGTAGCTGATCCTTTGACTGATATCCATAATCCGAATGTTATTCGAGCAAGTGTCGGGACCGTCTTTACAGTTCCGGTTTTTGAGATGGAAGGTAAGGCACTTTTAGAATGGCTTAAAAAAAATCAAATTTCCATTGTGGCTGCAACTCCTCATAGCGATATTGAATTTACAAAAGCTAATTTAAAAGGACCGATTGCTATTGCGTTTGGAACAGAAAAGCTTGGCTTAAGCCCTCTTTGGATGGACAAAGCTGACATTAAAGTAAAAATCCCAATGCTTGGGAGAGCGGATTCTCTTAATGTTGCCATGGCCGCAACCCTTTTAATGTTTGAGGCACTTAGACAGCGAAGTTAGAAAGGATAAAAGATTTTTTTTGACCCTATTTTTTGCAAAAACAAATGCAGGTTTCAACGAAACGATCCGAAAAATCAAATTGATTTAACTATTACTTGGATTGTTCTTCTTCGTTTTCTTCAATCGCAGAAGTCTCTTCCAGTGTCGGAAGAGGAGGCATGGTCTTTAAGATCAACTCAAGCTGTTGGAACTCATTGAGGACCCTTTTAATATCAGCTACAATAATCGGGGTGTCTTTATGGTTTGCGAGCTTTTCATCTTTGAAAAAATTTAATAGGATAGTGAAAGGATGGATAAGAAGTTCAATATTGACATTCTTATCTTGTCTAAAGGCTTCTTTAGAAATGTTTTCAATTTGGCTAATAAGGGCAAAAAAAGTTTCTTTAAGCTCAAGATAGGAAACATCGATTTCTTTTAAGATGCGTCTTCCTGATTCAAGAAGCGTCAATGTCGCTTTATCTCCGATTTCCTTGAATCCATTTTTTTCAGCTTTTGAAGCGATCTTACCTGTTTCCAAAATAGGGTAGATGGCAAGGGAGATATCATACTTAGCCGCATCTATAGTCATCTCGCCAAGGGAGGTCACAATGGATGCTATCACCGGTTCAAAGCTTTTCCGAATAGCATAATCACTGATCATTTCGTAGCGCTGAAAGATATAAAACAACATGAAAATGACGGGATCTTCACTATTCGGCTCGCGTTTTTCTGTATGACCGAGGCTTTTTGCAGCCGTTAGATAATCTTTGGACAATTTTCTTATAGATTGAGCGGAAGTAATGCTTAAGCTTGGTTGGACATGCTCAATAGCATTGCAGGCAATTTCACTTAAAGCATCGAGATGATTTAGCAGTTCTTTATCTTTATCTTGAGAGATAGCTTTGTTCCCAAGAGTATAAAATCGATCGATTAGAAAAAACGGACTGAAATAACTTCTTAAACGCTCATCTGATTTACTTAAAATCCAGGTGCCTAATCCGAAACCGATTAGCCAAAGAGCCAAGGCTCCTTTTATTCCAATCGCATTTTTAATGATTGTGTCAAAGATAAGATAGATTGAAAAAATGACAAACACAGAGAGGTAGGCATTTGAATAGGTTAACCAAGGGTCCTTATTCAGGATATCTGAGGAAAAAGGAGTTTGGTTTTGCTGCATCTTTTGGATAGCGCTTAAACTTGAGGCCTGAGCCAAAGAATATAAATAATAAAGGAAAAGACCGCCGAATAAGAATAGAAGCGTTGTATAAAGTTCTGAGAAAGCAATGTCTGTAAACATGACTAGAAACGCTGCAATTAGTGACGCAATTAAGCCTGCCATTTAAAGCGATTCCTTCATCCAGGGGTTATATGAAGATGCCCTAATAGGCTATTAGGGCACCCTTTAACTTAAGATATCTAAGAGAGTGCTTAAAAGCACGAACAATTTATCGTGATTTTAAATAGCTTTTAAGAAGAGTTGTAAGAATAGTTAAAACAACACCGCCCCCAGCGCCGCCTCCAATGCTTGAAAGTAGGGCTTGAAGATCAAGATTGCCAAGAAGATGTTCAACACCTTGACCTGCCGCATTTGCAATTTCAGGGTTGTCAAGCAAACCGAGCGCTTGCATTAAAAGGCCTCCGAGTCCTCCGCCAACAGCTCCTGTTACGCTGTTTCCAAGAGTGCTCATGCTCTTTTCTTTCATTACAGCCCCAGTAGCATTTCCGCCAAGAGCTCCGCTAATTAAACTGATCAATGTAGTTACAAGGTCCACGATTTCCTCCCTTTTAGCTTTTAAAGAAGGGTTAACATTTTTTTTTAATTTGGTCAAATTTTACTTGCTAAAAAATAGAAGAAAATCCTTTTTTTTATTCCCTTTATTAAAAAAAGTTGAATATTAAAGTTTTACGGAAGATGGCTCCATCTCTTGGATGACCTCCTTCTTCCTTGCAAAATATCTATCGGATAAAGATGATAAAAATTTTGAAATGAAACGCATAAGTAAAAGAGCCTCAAATGGATTTATTAAAAATATATTCCTCCGTATCCCCTAAAGTCGAAAAAAAAGCTCTTTTTAAAGGCAGTTTTATAGCAGGGGTAGGGGTTCTTCTTTTAGCATTTTCTGGCAGTTTTATAAGAGAACCCCTTTTAAAAATCTGGGGCTTGCCGATTCTTATTTTAAGCGCCTCCTTACTTACCTACGGTCTTTTGCCTTATAGGAGACTCATGCGGCTTCAAAGAAAACCAAATGAAATCATTGTGAGTGAAGAACTTTTACAATATGTCGAAAATAATAAAAGGCAAATCACACTGCCATTATCTTTAATAAAAAAAGTAAGCTATCTTGAAGATAAGAATGACTATGGGATTGGGATTTGGTTAAAATCTTCTAAATACAGCGAAAAAATTATCGTTCATAACCCTTCCTTCGACTTACAAAAAAAAGTTAACCAAAGTGAAAAGAAATGGAAATGCGATCTTTTTTTCCCTTATTTTTCGAGAAGATCGTTTACAAGAATCGGATTTATCGGAGAGGACGCTGAAGACTCTTAAACCCCTGATTAGGGGGCAATCGGGGGTTAAATTCCGGTTTGAATTAAGTCATGAAGTTTAAGAAGCCCAAGTATTTTTTTATGCTCATCGACAACAGGTAATACGGTCACTTCATTTTTTTTACTTCCTTCCATTAATTTCAGGGCTTCTCTTGCTAATGAATCCCGAGTGATAGTCCTAGGGTTGCTATTCATCAGTTCTTTTATTGGAAGGTCAAGTGCTTTAGAGCCAAGTTGTTGAAGCGCGCGACGAAGGTCTCCGTCAGTAAATATTCCAAGAAGTTCCAAGCTTTTGTTTGAAATCAAAAGAGAGCCGCATCGCTTATTAGATAATTCAACTAAACAATCAATTAGCTTGCTTTCTGATTGCGCTATTGGAATCTCAGAACCGGTTAGCATAAGATCTCCGACTTTAAAAGTAAGTCGTTTGCCGATTTGACCTGCAGGGTGATTAAAGGCATACTCATCAATTGAAAAATTTTTCTCTCGCATTAAGGCGATAGAAATCACATCGCCAAAGATCATTTGTACAATACTTGATGTTGTGGGTGCTAAATCAAAAGGACAAAGCTCTTTTTTTACAGGCAAACAAAGGGCGAGGTCCGATGCTTTTGCAAGCCTGCTTGATAAATTTGATACAACCGCCACTAAAGTGGCTTTCTTGTTACGTAAAAAAGGAAGAAGTTGAACAAGCTCTTCAGACTCTCCGCTCTTGCTGATCAAAACGAAGACGTCTTCTTTGCTAACAATCCCTATATCCCCATGAAGAGCGTTCATAGGGGAGAGATAAATGGCTCGGGTATTTGTAGAAGTCATGGTTGCGGCAATTTTTTTAGCGACAAGAGCGCTTTTGCCAACGCCGGAAAAGATGATGAGGCCTTTACAAGCTTTCAAAATAGAATAAACTTTTTCAAGCGCCTCTAAATCAATTTTATCAAAAAAATACTCTAAGTTTTCACGTTCTTCTTCTAGAAGCTTTTTTAACAAGAGAGTTTCCTTACTTTTTTTATTTGTCTTCAAATATAGTTCTTTTTTGTTAGAAGTTGCAAGCTCTGATTTTTTCATATGCTCTGGCATAAAAATTTGAAACAAGCTACTTTGCAAGAATAAAGTCACTTTTTATTAGGAAGGCCATGATGAAAAAAATACCTATTGCAATAGCTCGAGGAGATGGAATTGGACCTGAAATCATGGATGCCGTTTTAGCGATTTTATTTGCTTCGAAAGCAAACATCGATATTCATGAAGTTGAAATTGGGGAAAAAGTTTATCTAAGGGGCGAATCTTGCGGGATAGAGCCCAAAACTTGGGACATTATCCGGAAAACAAAAGCTTTCTTAAAAGCGCCTATCACAACTCCTCAAGGAGGCGGCTTTAAAAGTTTGAATGTCACCGTAAGAACCGTGCTTGGGCTTTTTGCAAACATAAGACCTTGTGTGGCTTATAATCCTTTTGTCAAAACTAAACACCCTAATATGGATCTTGTGGTCATTCGAGAAAACGAAGAGGATCTCTATACGGGCATTGAATATAGGCAAAGCCAAGACACGGTTCACGCTCTGAAAATTATATCAAGGCCTGGCTCTGAAAAAATTATTCGATATGCTTTTGAATTTGCCAAAGCCCAAAATCGAAAAAAAGTGACCTGTTTTTCTAAAGATAACATCCTTAAATTAACCGATGGGCTTTTTCATAAAATTTTTGATGAAATTGCAAAAGAGTATCCTGAAATTGAAAATGAGCATTGGATTGTAGATATTGGGGCTGCAAAACTTGCGGATACACCGGAAGTTTTTGATGTGATTGTAATGCCAAATCTTTATGGAGACATTCTTTCGGATGTGGCAGCTCAAATTGCCGGCTCTGTTGGACTTGCAGGATCGGCAAATATTGGGCCGACTCTTGCTATGTTTGAAGCGATCCATGGCTCAGCTCCAAGAAGAGCGGGTCAAAATTTAGCAAACCCTTCCGGTTTACTGCTGGCTGCCGTAATGATGCTTGCGCATATCGGAGAGCCAAAACTTGCTGAGACCATCCATAATGCTTGGCTAAAGACCTTAGAGGATGGAATTCATACCTATGACATTTACAAAGAAGGCATAAGCCGCGAGAAAGTGGGGACAAAAGAATTTGCGGAAGCTGTGATTCAAAGACTGAATCAAAAGCCAAAAGAATTAAAGCCTGTCCACTATCGATCCATGTCCTTTGATAAAATCGTACAGGCAAGCAAAATGAAAAGGCAAAAGAAAGAGCTTGTCGGGGTAGATGTATTTATTGATAGCGAGCATACTCTTGATTTGCTTAAAGATAAATTGGAAAAAGACTTAAGCCCGCTTAGCCTATCTTCTATTAGCAATCGCGGCGTCACAGCGTGGCCAAATCCAATGCCGGAAACCTTCTTTATAGATAACTGGCGCGCTCGTTTTGTCAATAAGATAAAAGGCAAGCCGATCACCTCTCAAGATATCCTGGATCTTCTAAAAAAAATAACGGACAGAGGATTGGAATTTGTGCATACTGAATCTCTTTTCAATTTTGATGGGAAACCGGGCTATAACTTAGCTCAAAATGAATAGTTTTTCTTTGACCTGTGGTGCCTATTTTGACTAAACGCATAGGCTGCCATAATTAAAGGGTAGGGATCTTTTTTAGCATCGAGAATCGGTTCAGTTTCTCGCCCAAAGAAACCTGGCTTAGCTCATCTTTCCTATCTCGCAGTGCCGTTAAAAAGAGCCGTCCATGAAAATAGGACACATCATTAGATTTTATTAAAGGAGTTATTCAATAGGCTCCATCTCAACTAGATCTTCATGGTAGTACTGCCTTTCATCAAGCTCGCCTTCTTGCTTGGCAACATAGACCGCAGCTACAGCATCCCCAAGCACGTTTAAGATAGTGGAGACCATTTCCCTTACCCGGTCAATCCCGGCTAAAATAGCAAGCCCTTCAATCGGAAGACCGACAGATGCAGCTACAGCGGAAAGCATGATAAAACCGGTCCCTGGAATTCCTGCAGCGCCGATAGCTGAAAGGGAGGCTGTGACAACAATAGTTAGCAGCTGTTGCCAACCTAAAGCCACATTGTAGGCATTTGCCAAAAAGACAACTGCCATTCCCTGAAATAAAGCCGCCCCATTCATATTTACTGTGGAACCTAAAGGAAGGACAAAGCTTGTGATATTCTTTGAAACCCCAAGGTTTTCCTGAACACAGTGCATAGATACTGGAAGAGTTGCAGAACTTGAGCAAGTTGAGAATGCCACCATTATGGCATCTCCCATGCCTCTAATAAAGGGCAAAGGATTTAATTTTGCCAGGAAATAAAGAATGCCGCCAAAAACTATGACGGCATGAATCAAACAAGCTAAATAAAAAGTGGTTAAAAATTTAGAGAGCTGAATAAGAGTGTCGATTCCAAAAGCTCCTGTGACCCAAGCCATGATGGCAAAAACTCCGATTGGAGAAAACTCCATCACAATTGAAGTCAGCCGATACATAACATCTGCTAAAGAATCGAGTAAGTTTCTTAAAGGCTTGCCTTTTTCTCCTGCAAAATTAATAGAAATACCTAAAAAAATGGCAAAAGTGATGATTTGCAAAACGTTTCCATCAACAAGCGATTTAATGGGATTATAAGGAATGATTTCAAGGATCATGTCTGTGATGGAAGGCGTTTCGGGAGTCGTGATTTGAATTTGCGCGCGAGATAAATCAAGACCTGACCCTACTCCAAAAAGCTTTCCAAGAGAAATGCCGATAAGAATAGCGGCAGCTGTTGTCGATAGAAAAACAAGAAGCGATTTTAAACCTACCCGGCCCAATTTTTGGGGATCATGAATGCTTGTAATTCCAACTGTCATAGAGGCTAAGACAAGAAGCACGATAATCATATTGATTAATCGTAAAAATATGTCTCCAACAGGCTTTAAGACAGTAGACCAATCGCCAAGGATAAATCCTGCGATCACGCCAAGAAATAAAGCAATAAGGATTTTAACCCATAATTTCATATTGATCTCCTATACCCAATTAAGCGAATATCAAAGCTCCTTTTTAAAAAATTAATTTTTTTTGAGTTCATTCGCTTTTGGCTTTTGTAATGCCTGGATTGATCTTTCCAGACTAACGGCATTTAACTTATTTATTTCAAAGCCTTAGTCAAATGCCTGAAGTTATTAAATGTTATTTGTTTCCTTTTTCACAACTTAAAAGTAATTAGCTTTAAAAAGAGATAAGTAAAAACTTTGTTTACCTTGTAAAGAAACAATTGTCCTTTAAAGGATCCATTTCTTTTTTTAAGCTTAGTGATAAAAGGTGATTGATCGTTAAATCCCATATTTCTTTTCCCTGAATAATTTCAGTTGAAATAGGGGCTACAGCTATTGGGAGAGCGATCTTCCAATTTTTATTAATTTTTACAGCATCTTTTTCCGTAACGACAATTGCTTTTGCACCAAGCTCTTTTGATTTAAGAGCGAAAGAATCTAATAGTTTCCTTGAAACAAAAGCATGGTCATGCAAGAAAAAGGTATTTACAATTTTAAACTCTTCCTTTTCTAGCATGCTTTTGAATCTGAAGGGATTGCCGATGGCTGCAAAGACGGCAATAGGTTCTTTATCAAGGACAATCGGGTTTAAAGTTTGAATGTCTTGCAAAGGATCCATTTTGTATCTTGTAAACACGATGGGAGCTTTTGTGAAAGGTTTGATCTTTTCTTTAAGCTCATCTAAATTCTGATTTTCTTCCGTGTGGTTGCAAATAATAAGATTGGCACGTCTTAGACCCTTTGGACTTTCCCTTAGAAGCCCGCAGGGAAAATGACGAAAATAGCCGAATAAATTTTGACTATCCAAAACGACGATTTCAAAATCTCTTTTTAGTCTCCTATGTTGCATGGCATCATCTAGAAGAATTAATTTTGTGTCGCATTTTTGGCAAAGCTCTGCCGCCTTTACTCGATTTTTTCCGACGATCACTTTAGCTTTCGGCAGTTTGGTGGCGAGAAAATAAGGCTCATCGCCTGCATGATGGGCAGACATGACAGGCCCATTGTCTTTAGATAAAAGAAAAGGGGCGTTTGCTTTTTCAAGCGAGGAGTGATACCCCCTTGAAATAATTGCAAGAGGCACTTTTTCCTCTAAAGCTTGGCCAAGCAATAAAACGATAGGGGTTTTGCCAACCCCTCCTAAGACAATATTTCCGATGCTGCAGATGGGAATGTTAACCGATTCTTGGGTCAAGAATTTCTTATCGTATAAGTAATGAAAGCAAAGGCTTCCTAATTTGAAAAGAAAAGAAAAGGGCCAGAAAATCAAAAGAAATAAAATCTTTTTAGAATCTTTTTTTTCAAGCGTCTTTTTAAACCAGGTCTCTATGCTGCTTTTAAGTAAGTTGTTCAAAAAGTGTTTTACCTTTAAAAATTAATAACCGAAAAATTCAAACCTTTTAAGATAGATCAATAAATAATAAAAAGCCAGAAAAGGAAAATTGACAACTAATAATTTCAATTAAAAAATGAACTTAAGCTTAACTTCTCGAGCTGCAAAGCATAAGCTCTTCTTTTGAAGAAAAAAGAATTTCCTCTACCATCTCGATTAAGATATGAATGGCAGCCATATGAGCTTCCTGGATACGGTCTGAAAAAGAAAAACCGTCTATTATAAGCTCAAGATCGGCTTCTCCTTTTAAAGGGCCGCCTGATTTACCAAGAAAAGCAATCGTTCTAAGTCCAAGCTCTTTTGCCGTTTTAAAAGCATTCAAAAGATTTTTTGACTTTCCGCTCGTGGTTAATCCTATGAAAATATCTTCTTTTTTTCCATAGGCTTCAACGCCTCGTGAAAAGACAGAGTCAAACCCGAGGTCATTTCCAACACAGGTTAAATGACCGGGCTCAGAGAGGGCGATTGCAGGTAGAGCTTTTCTTTTATTTCGAAAAACCCCGGTAAGCTCTTCTGCGAAATGCATGGCGTCGCATAGGCTTCCGCCATTGCCGGCAATGATAATTTTGCCGCCGCTTTCAAAACAGTCGGCAATCATAATAGCCGAATTTTCTAAAAAAGCGATGGATTCCAACTCTGAAAGTTTTTCTGCCGCTCGAATTGCTTCTTTAACGGAAGCTTGAATTTTCTCTCTCATCAAATTTACCGAATGTTGAGTCTTATCAAAAAACAGATGTTAAATTGAATGTGAGTTGATTGCAATTTTAAAACTGGCGTTTATTCTCCTAAGCTTTGATCTGTTTTTTCATGATTTAAACCTTGAAAAAGCTCTGTTTGTAGTTCTGATGTTTCAATTAGTAGTGATTCAAGCGGATAAGCGCCATCCCATGAATCAGCTCTATAAGGCGGGGTTGGCGGACATGAAGTCGGTTCTCCTTGAATGATCGAGGCGCTATTTGGAGAAAAACAGCATTCAATAAGCTCCTCATAAGAGTCATTTGCAGCGCCTAATAGTCTATCAAAAGAAGTTTGTCTATAGTGCTTCTGAAGAGAAGGTAAATATTCAAAAACCTTATCTATTACTTCATCCTCTAATGGGACCAAAGTCAGTAGTTCGTCTATAAACTTAAGCTGTATCTTTTCGGATTTATTATCTGCCAGCCATAATGCTATGGTTTCAAGAAAATTATAGGGAAGTGAGTCCTCATGGTATTCAAGACTAATCGCTGCAAGAATAGGCATGTAAGGTTCAAAATCTGAAGACCTCTCTTGCTCCTCTAAATATTTTTGCAAGAAAAACCTTCGCTGTCTCTGAAGATGCAAGTCCTGTATTTCCATAGCAAAGTCAAGTATTTCGGAGTCATTTAAAACTTTTCCGAACGTTTTTTTTCCCTCTCTATAAAGAGTTGCCTTCTCAATTGCTGCAAAGCTTTTGATTGTGCAGTTTCCAACAATTTGAGGCTCGTCATGAATGATAATTGGAGATTCGGATTCTTTTTCAGAAAAACGACTTGGGAAAAATTTTTGGAAAAACTCTTCTGCTTCACTTGGTTTTTCAATTTCTTTAATCAAATTTTTTAATTCGGATCGTGTAGATAAAGGGTGATGTGAAACCCCTGGGTAGGGTCCTGCCGCATAGCCATTGTTTCCAATATAAACACCGCTTCGAGTTAAAAGAAAACCGACATGATGTCTCTCTTCACCTGTAGTTTTAAAAGATTTCATTAGAGCAACCGGTTGACTTTCCAGGGTTTCTTTTGGATGAACTTTTTTTATGATCTTTGAGAATCTTCGTGAATGTAAGTGGCTATTTGAAAAAGCCTGGGAGAGGATAGTGCCTATTTTAGTAAAAAATTGATCTAAAATATCTTCCGGTTCATCTTTTGATTCAGTCGCCGTTACCTCAATTTCTTCGTCATCATAAATTTTTCCTAAAAGGTTGCTTGTATCCTTAGATATAAAATCATAAAGCTCTAACGCTTCACGTTCATCGCTTGAGAATACTTCATAGAAATCAAGGCACTCATGCTGCAAACAGTTTTCAAGAGGTCTATTGCAGTTAGAAACTCCAATTAGATCGACTTTATAACCATCTACTTCCCAAAAAACATCTATCTCAAAAATGTTAGCAAGAAGAGAAAGATGAAGAAATTCATTATAGTAATCCTTGAAAAAGAAGCGGACCATAATTTCGTGAATTTCATTTTTCGAATGGCGTAATCGTAAGAGTTGAATAAAAACCGTTTCAAATGAGGGTATGGGGGTTCCTTTTGATGTTTTTTCACAAATGACAAAGGGATCAACATTAAATTCTTCAAAAATCTTTAGAATCCTAAACTTTTTTCTGAAACTTATATGAGTTTCAATGCAAATCAAAAAAGGAGTTGCCCCCTCATCATTCGGGTGGTTGATGTCTACGTTAAAAAAATAAAGAAGCCTCAGCAAATCTTCAAATGAGTCGACTTCGTGGTTATCCAAATAGACATCAAACATCTCAAGAACTTTATGAAATGCATTATTGCCATCTTTTGTAACCAATTCTGAAACCTGTTGACTTATTGATTCAGCTTGATTCAAGGCTCTTAAGAAATAGGCAAGTTTTGCCGGGTTTGAAAATTCAATATCGCCGACGAAAACTTCAGTTAGAAGGTCTTGAATTTCTATCTTTTTGTTTTCCGGACTTAAGTATTTTAGATAAATTATCGCTCTTTTCAAGAGCTCAAGGGGATTTCTGAAATGCTTTTGAATCAAATGATCCATAGGAGACATGCCTGATTTATCCACACTATAAATGTTTTTGCCGCTTTTCTTTTGGAGAATGCTTAAAATATAATCCCATTCTTTATGGGAAATGTCTGAATAGGAAGCGGCGCAGTGGATAAAATTTCTTCCCAGCCGATTACAGATGGATGGATCGGCGCCTCGTCTTATCAGATCTTGAAATAGCAAACAAAACTGTTTTTTTTCCCATATTACTTTAGTTAAGGAGATTAGTGTGGAATTTCTGGAGCTGCTTTCAATGTGGGTTGCCGAGTTTGGTTTTTTTTTAAGCGTTTTTAACGCTTTATAAAAGTTGGCACTTATTAAATAGGTATGAATAGAGGAGGGCAGCTCACTACCAATAAGGCGTGCTTTTTTTAGAGTTGGGCTGTCTAAGGGCTCTATTGTAGGATATGATCTCGCTAAAGATTTTTCTTTTCGCTTTTTTCCCGCTTCTTCCCCGCTATGAGTTTCAAAAGCTGCAACACTAGTTGGACAGTCTGTAGTTTTTGGGAAGTGGGGTATAAAAGACCAAGTTCTTGATAAAGGATTAATTTCAAAACTATTCATTTTATTACTAAATATTAATATTAAGGTGGGTAATTTTAATAAAAAATATATTTTATTAACAATAATAATTAATTAATGTGTTTTGCGATGCTTTGCTAATCCTATGTGAAGAAGAAGGTCTGCTATGAAAGGTGGCGTAAAATAAAGATATGAGTTAAGTTTCCTTTTTTTAAGAGAAACTTAAGTTTCGTCATGGAAGCGTCCTATACTGTAAAAGATTTTCGCCATACCGTAAAAGATTATCTCAAAGTGCTAGCCTATGTTCTTTTGATCCTAGGATTTACTCTCCTCATTCATAATCTTATGGAAGAGTGCGACGACTGTCTCGTGATAAAGTCTCTTTCCTTAGAAGACAACATCTATAATGACCTTCATTACGATAGATTCATGAATAAAATAAGGCATCGCATAAAAGTTCAACCTTTTAATCTAGTGGCTTTCGTAATTTTTTTAGCCTCGATCATTCATTCTTTTTTTGCTCCAAAGATTCACTATTACGCCCTCCGATTAGAAAAGGAGCGAAAAAGAAAGGGGCAGCCGGAACCTTTTTATATCGAGATATTAAAATTTTTTGGCGAAGTTGAAGTGGTCTTTGGACTCTGGGTCATTCCGATGATGGTTTCTATGTATTTTTTTTATGATTGGAAAACTTGCATTAAATATCTGGACTCGAGAAGTTATATAGAACCCGCTTTTGTTGTGGTTATCATGGTCATTGCTTCTACAAGACCCATTATTTCCTTTGCTGAGAGTTTTTTAAAGTGGTTTGCAAAGCTCGGCAAGGAAACGGTGACTTCTTGGTGGCTTGCGATTTTAACCATTGGGCCTTTTGCGGGTTCTCTGATTACAGAACCCGGAGCCATGACTATTTCAGCTCTTCTTCTAAGAAGCCAGTTTTATCAACTGAAGCCTTCAAAAATGTTGTCTTACGCAACTCTTGGGCTGCTTTTTACGAACCTTTCGGTGGGAGGTGTACTTACAAGTTTTGCAGCCCCCCCGGTTATTATGGTGGGCAAAATTTGGAAATGGGACTCGCTTTATATGATGACTCATTTTGGTTGCAAGGCCTTCATAGGAATTCTCCTTGCAAATGCCGTTTATTATTTGTTTTTTAGAAAAGAGTTAAAAGAACTTGAAGGTCGAAAGCAAGCGTTTTTAAAGACGGAAACAAAAGAAAAAAAGATTCCATTTTGGGTCACGTTAACTCATATCTTTTTTCTTATTTGGGTGATAGCCTATGCCCATTATCCCGTCATTTTTATTGGGACCTTTCTCTTTTTTATCGGCTTTTACAGGGCGACTCTCCCTCATCAGGATTATTTAAATTTAAAAGCCCCGATGCTGGTCGGTTTCTTCCTTGCGGGTTTGGTTGTCTTGGGAAGTTTACAAGCATGGTGGATAACCCCTTTCCTAGGGGGGATGGATCAAGGATTTTTAATGTTCCTATCCATTTTTTTAACAGCATTCAATGACAATGCCGGGATCACATACCTAGCTTCTTTGATCCCGAGCTTAGCTGAAGGCATGAAATACAGTATCATGGCGGGGGCTGTGGTTGGCGGGGGGCTTACTGTAATTGCCAATGCGCCGAATCCTCTTGGAAGATCGATTCTCGTTGAACATTTTCCAAAAGGAATCAAACCACTGCCTCTTTTTTACGGGGCTTTAATTCCAACTCTCATTATGGCAGCGTCATTTTACCTGTTATCGCCGCTTTATTAGTCCTTACTAAGCAGGCAATTTTAGATGAAAAAGCAAAGGTGAGAATAATCATTCCGAGTAGTGATTCAAAAATTAAAAGAGTGCGGCCGCTTGCACTTTCTTGAGGGGATTCGAGTTTAGATAAAAGCTTCTCTGTTTGATAAAGCCATTTTCCGCGGGCAACTTGTTCCTGAAAGTTTCCCTCTTTCTTAAAAAAAGAAGAATTTCCAAACGTTTCCCCAAAAAAGCGATCTAAAGCCTCTTGCAATAACTTCATCTGAGAGAGAATTGGCTCTTGATTGAAGTTTTTATCTATATAGTGAGAGATAAGAAACTCTTCAGTCGGCAAAACCTCTATTTTAGAAGTCGTCGGTAAAGTTGAGAGTTCAATAATGGGCGCGGCGGTGCCAATAAAAAGAAATAAAAAGACAAGGGGATGATCTAGCAATATAAAAAGAGCCCCAATAAAACCCGCAGCTAAAAAGGTCTGCCTGAAAGGAAACTCCTCTATAAACAGTTCCCTAAAAAGAGAGTATAGTTTTTGGAAAAAAGAAAATTCTGAGTCTTCTCGTAGGATTTCAACCCTTTTACTCTGGAGCTGAGCCCGGCTATCCTCGGGAAGAGTTAAGAAATAATCCTGATTTTTGCTTAGCATCCCTTTGAATTCATCCGCTTTATTTTGAAACATCCCCTCATTTACTCCCATCACATACTCTAGTTCCGAGAGAAATTTTCGATTCTCATAGCGAGATAGAAGGAAGGGTGAGCATAAGTAGTAGAGAAAAGCTGTGAAACAGAGGCAAAGTTGAAGGATGGCTAGAAATCTAGTAAAGGGTGAGAAGGTAAAAGGTGACATGAGAATCTCTTTAAGTTCTTAAGTTTTAGAAAAAATGAACTGTACCGACTAAAAATTTTTTAGCCAAATTCAAAAAAAATGTAAAAAATTTTTTTAGGCATTTTTAAAGGGATTTCAAAGAAAACTAAAGAGCAGGAAAGATTAAGGGACTGTAAAAAATAGATCCTAATAGGCATGAGGGGATTTGTTCGGTATACCAAAAGCCCCAAAAAAAGAGAAAAATTTTTTTTAAAAAAGTTTGCAAAAAAAACCTAAAGTGCTAAGATAAAAAGTGGTAGTGAAAAAAAATCACTATTTTAAGACAAAGCACTTGCGTAAATAATTCAAGTTTCGCTATAGTCTTGCCTGTTCTTCGATGCTAAAAGCGAATAACTTAAAGACGAAGAAAAGCCGACAGTTAGTCGGTAAGATGTTTGACAGTGATCAAAAG